>JAHDBS010000068.1:4609-15772 GCA_020630225.1 Anaerolineales bacterium
TTGTGTGGGTTGGGGATGGTGCCGAGCCTACTTGTACTCATTTGGTGGCCTTGGGTGAGCGGCGCAGTCGCAGCGTTATGGCTATGCACAACCCTACCAATGCTTTGGTGGGTTCTAAAGCACGATGCATTTGTCAGTGTTCATGCGCTTTTTCTACTCATGTTGAGAACATGCGCCCAGTGTCTAGGATTAGCAGTTGGCGTAACAGCCTATCTCTTTCGATCTAATCCCGCCCGCTCGCTCGCATTAGAAAACAATCCCATAAACGGAGACACAAAGTAATTAAGCGGCCACAATGCGCGGGGTAGCCGTTCCCATGGAAAAAAGTCTGGGTTGTTCCAGATTGTACGACTATATGCGACTTTCGAACTCAAATTCGGGGCCAACGCCAAGAGGTAAGGAAGCCGCCGAAACCGCGATGCTCGCATATTCTGACGCAACGAAGTTGAGTTCCATTCACGGTAGACTTCGTCCAACACTATTGGTGGTAGCTGTACCGCCTGAATAAATTGCTCTAATGGTTTTGGCAACTCCACATGCACATGTGTGACAAGTAGCGCCATCGTTTGCGCAACCGCACGTTCAAGCTTAAGCCGCTTCACTTTGTTTACCCACCTCTCCCAGTCAAACTCTGTAATCTCGATGAGGCAAGCAATATCCATTAGCCACTTGACACGTGCCCAAGCGTGCTCTGCTCCATGTACACACAAATGGATTAGCAAGTCATCATCTGGTAGCACTGGTAATTTGCGCCCGCCAAACTGTTGCATCACCACGCTCTCAATTGTCTTGTAATTTGATACCCCTCCTAGTTCACCCCAGGCATACGATAAGCGCCAATGGAGTTCAACTGTTATCTGCTCCTTGACACATGAAATATGCTTTTTCGCGCTATTGAGGTAAATTGAAGTCACGTCAGAGCCTAAAAAGTACGGCTCTTCATCAAATCTGAATCCATCAGTTTCCAGACATTGGATTGCTGACACAAGGTCTTCAGGATGCACCAAAATATCTAAGTCACGCATTTGACGCGAACTGATTTGACGATGTAATTTTTCAGCTAAAAGCGGACCTTTCAAATTGACGAAGCGCACTTGGGCATCGCTCAAAACTTGATTAGTCGCAATAAGCATTTGTGACAAGCGCAAATTTTGCAGGGCCGATCGGCGCTGCTGATTGGCAATAAGTGTGGCAATAGTTTCTGAGAACACGACTCCGTTGCTGCCAGCCTGTAGCAAATATGGCAGCCGATGCCGCTTAAGCGACGTTGCCAGCTTTGCCTCATCTGTGTTCGCTAGGTATAGCGAAATATCGTGTGATGGCAAATTCTTAGCGAGTCGTAATGCATTACGACATGAGGCAAAAATGAACTCAAGTTCGGGTGAGATAAGTGGCATAACTGGTGCCGATATGGCTACGTGCACCATAGATCGAAATGAAAACTGATATTCCAATAGACAAAGCGCAATACATTAACCACACAATTTCTACTCCACCGTCAAGCACCATACAACGCAAAAGGTACTTCGAACTTTTACTTGTGAGTGTCACTCTGCCTCTAATCTTATTGCTGCTTGGACTCATCAGTTTTCTAATTCTAGTCATTGATGGCAAACCGGTGATACTTCAACAGCCGCGATTAGGCCTTTATCAACAGCGCTTCTTAATGTACAAGTTTCGCACGATGATGGCTACAACTACTGATGAGCAAATCCCATTTGACTGTGCGTCTTCTGGCGAGCCCATTTACAAATCCCCAAATGATCCAAGAGTTACACGATTGGGAAGCATTTTACGGCGAACCAGCCTAGATGAGTTACCCCAATTATTCAACGTCTTGAAAGGAGAAATGAGTCTAGTTGGCCCACGTCCGCTAATGCCAGTGTTTCTGCCTCAACTTGCAAATTGGCAACTTCAGCGCTTCAAGATGACGCCTGGTATGACTGGTTGGTGGCAAGTCAATGGACGCAGTCACTTACCGTTACATATTCACACCGAATATGACTTGTATTACATTGAACACTATTCAATCTGGTTAGATGTCAAAATTTTATTTCTAACTATTTCTACCGTCATTAGCGGCGATGGCGCCTGGTAAGCTTTTTGTTACGGCCAAACTAGCGATTAATGTAATGGGCGTATCATTACAGATACTTCGTAATTGGCGTTAATTCGTTGCGTTTGTATTGGTATCTCGCTGCTTAGATGAATAGATTTGAAACCAACCTCCGAAAGACAGCAGCATTGATTGTTGCAATGGCAACAACTTCTCTGCTCGGCCTCATTCGCAACAAACTAATTGTTGTGCTATTGGGCACCTCCGGCTTAGGCTTATATTCTCAAATTCAATATCTGGTTCAACTGTCGCACGAGACATCTGCTTTGGGACTAAACCAAGGCATTGTACGGGCGATTGGAATTTCAGAAGATCAAGAGAACAAACGTCGCGAGCGAGCAATCCTCAAAACAGCATTTATCTCAATCTTTGTAATTTCGCTCTTGGTCTTGATTGGAAGTCTACTTTTCGCTGACCAAATTGCGGCCCGAGTCTATGCGGATGTCACGTTGGGATGGTACGTACGTGTCACGGCATTTGCAATCCCATTATTAGGACTGAGTCTGTTCTTTTACAGCGTCTTGATCGGGTGGAATAAGATAAAGGAGCATGCACTCGCCACCGCGCTTTCAGCACTTGGGGGATTACTCTTCATTGTAATTTCAATCACCTATTTGGGCCAAGATGGTCTTCCGTACTTCTTTGTTCTTTGGGCGGTATTGCAGTGTATTTTCTTTGGATTTTTCTTTTTTAAAACCCAACCAAAGACGCTCTCAATAGCTGCACTTGCACAAGTAAGATTTGACTCACAAGTCTTTCAGGAACTAATCACGTTTGGTGTTGGGAGTTTACTCGCTGGGGCTTTTTTCACCTTAGCAAATTTAGCAGTTAGAAGCGCTGTCATTGCAACACTGTCACTGGGGATCGCTGGCATATATCAGGGCATTTGGGCTATCAGCGTCAGCTACACGTCGCTCATCAAGAGTTCTGTAGGATCATACTATCCGACGGTGTTGGCACGCGCACGAGACGCTGCAGACATCAACGCCGAAGCTAATGCAATGCTCCAAGTAACATTACTACTGTTTGCGCCCATGCTAATTATATTGCTCTTATTTAGCCCTGAAATTCTACGCCTTTTATACTCTGCTGAGTTCTCCCCATATGCCTATTTATTGGGATTCCAGGTCTTAGGAGACTTGTTGCGACTTTCCTATTTTGTGTTGTACATGCCATTTTATGTAAATCATTTGCGGATCTATGTTGGCTTAGAATTCGGCTGGAATATTTCCTTTGCAGGTCTGGCGTTATGGCTACTGCCAAGTTATGGCCTCATAGGAGTTATTGCGGCGTTTGCAATAACCTCATTGGTATTTGCCGGACTAGCTCTAATGCTTGGCAACCAAAAATTGAACATAAAAATAGCTACTCGCAACCTTCAGTTGTTTGCCAGTGCACTCGGATTGCTCATTATCTGTGGCGTTTTAGGGCAACAATCACTGTTGATACGGATCATGCTATTTTGGTTAATATTAGGGGCATGGTGGTTCTTAATCATCACTACACAAGAACGTGCAAATCTCATGCAGCTTGTCACGCTCAAACTCAAGCGAAAATAGAAAACCACTGCTGGATTACCACGCATTTGATTGCAAACTTATCGTCTAAAGACGCGCAAAGCCTGAAAGATATCTCAGCATGATACCAATCAAAATTCCAGTCTATCGATCAAATATTCGGAACGCACGTGAGCGATTCTTGCCGCAGTTACGGATCAAGTCTGTCATTAGTATTTTGCGCGAACGCAAGTTAGCCGCCCTATTTCATATGCTCGGGCCAGTTGGTACTGTACTTGACATTGGGGCTTCCATCTCTCCGTACCGACAATATATTTCCGCCGAGCAATTTTATGCCATGGATATCAGTTCATCGGCGTCCCCATCTCTTGTAAGCGATGCACATCTTCTATGTTTTGCAGAAAACACGATAGACTTGGTGTTGCTTACAGAAATCCTTGAGCATTGTCATTCCCCATGGATTGTGCTTGAAAACGTTTTTCGAGTTCTGAAACCAGGCGGCATGGTCATAATCACAGTGCCGTTTACGTTTATGTTCCACCCAAACCCAAACGATTACTATCGGTTTACAAGCCAAGGACTGGAACACTTGCTGCGACAGTTCAGTGAAGTCACCGTAGATGCATACGGCAGCCGGTTTCAGATGCTGTTCCAAACAATAAATCGTGGGGTCGCACGGCTTTTCTTGAACGTCTTAAATCCAATTGTTGCTTCAGGGTCCCGTACAGACGTACGAATGCCGCTTGGCTACATCGTCTATTGCGTGAAATAAGCTAACATTTTTTGCCATGTCACTGTCTAAAACAAACAGCACCATTATTGCGCTGGCCTTAACAGGCGTGTTCGTAATTACGGGCTATTTAATCGGGACACGCGGCTATCAAAATGTGGGAGTCTTGGTTATTGGCTTTTGCGGGATTCTGACGCTCTGGCATTTGGGATTAGATAAAGCCACATATTTAGGTGTTTTTGCATTACTGTTCGTCTCCATCTTTCAGACCGTATTTGAGGTACTTTTAGGCGGCGGTCAACTTTCCGGACTGATTAGTAATCTAGACGAATTACTTGTTGTCGGGCTACTAGCTTTAGCAAAACTCAATGCAGTTCTAAATAATAGATTGCGGTTATTACCAGGTGAAATTGCATTTTATATCATTTGTTTTGTTGGCGGGTTGAGCTGGATTGTTGTTGGCTATGATGTGAGTGTCTTCGTCTTCCAAACATTTCTGACAATGAAAGGCTATTTAGTCTTCCTAGCGTTTGCCGATTCAAATTTCACCGTTGCACAACTCAAAAAAATTGGACAAACCGCCGTCACTGTGGGGTTAGTTGTTGTTGCGTCGGCAATCATAACTACAATTTTCCGCGCTCAGCTTGGCAGCTTAGGACTTGAAGTCCAAAGTGAGCGCTGGGGCATTAGCTTCCTTGCAACTATACTCATGGGGCCAGACAGTTTTGGGTGGCTAATGGGGTTCTTCTTCACAATGCTGCTTTCCTTCTTTGTCATCTACAAAGATAGAAAATTCTTAGGACTAGCCACTATTTTTTTTGTTGCCGCAACGCTTGCGCTCCGGCGCCGAACCCTCATCACGCTTGTGTTAGCACTCATTGGTGTAACAGCAGGCTGGTATTACGTCAGTACGCGGACGCAACGCCGCCAAGTCCTCATTGGTGCCACTCTCTTTATATTAGTCGGAACCCTGATTACTATTTTGAGTTTGCCATTGTTGTCAGACTTGGTCGCCTTCACAATTGAAGAATATTGGCTTAGATCAGATCGTAATACGCGCGTGTTGCTGTACTCAACTTCAGTGCAAATTGCAAATGACTTTTTTCCATTTGGCGCTGGTCCTGGTCGTTTCGCAAGTTGGATGAGCCGCACCAATTACAGCCCGTTGTATTATGACTACGGGCTTAGTACGATTCCAGGATTGTCTCCTGTAAGAAGCATTCTGATTAATGACACGTTCTTTCCTATGATTATTGGAGAATATGGCTATTTTGGGCTTCTAACGTTTTGTGGTTTGTTATTTCAGCTTGCCCGCTTGCCTCTTGACACCTTAAAGCAAGAAAATGTGAGCAAATTCATGCAAGCGATCGGCATTGGCGTTCTTATCACATTTGTCAATACCATCATTGCTAGTTTGGCTGCACCATTTCTAAATGCGCCACCTGTGACGTATATCATTTTCGGTGCGTTAGGTATTTTTTACGCGGTGAGTAGAGGGAATTCAAAGTCAACTATGACTTCGTAGCAGCGCTGCTAAGCCGTTCGGAATCCAGCTTAGCTTATGGCTTTTGCCGCGTCGCTTGTAACTGACGCCTAGCAGCAGACTGAGCCTTACGCCCTAGCGGCCTGCTTAAGATCAATCCATGCTTTTGATATAGGTACATCATGCTCTGTAAATGAATACGCTGGATTTTGCTCAAGAACTTCTTAGCACTTTCTCGGCGATACTCATGTGTCATTTCAGACTCAGGCACATAGAATACCTTCCATCCGTTCTTCCACATGCGGTAACACAGATCTTGATCTTCGTAGTACAAGAAGAACTTCTCATCAAACGTCCCAACATCGTTCAAAGCATCACGCCGTAAAAGCATACAGGCGCCAATAACATAATCCACGTCTTTTGTTGTGGCGTGGTCATAGTCAAGCATAAATTCACGATGCAAAATCTTGATCTCGGAAAACAATCGGTCAAGCTTCAGGAGTCGAATAAATGGGCTGAGCGGATTGGAAAACCGGCGACACGAATATTGAGTCGAACCATCTGGATAAATAAGCTTTGCCCCCACCACACCAGCATCATCCACGCTGCGTATAAACGTCATTAGACGATCAATGGAATGCGGATGGCATACGATGTCAGGGTTTAAGACCAGAATATAAGGTTCATCTCCTGTTTGCTTAATGCCAATATTTACATTTTTAGCAAACCCATAACGTTCAGGATTTTGAATGAGATTTACATGCGGATAATGTCGCTGCACCGCCTCAGCGGTCCCGTCAGTCGAGGCATTATCAACTAACACAACACTAAACGCTTCCTGATGGTCAACGGCATACAGTGACTGCAAAACATTCATCAGTTCACGGCAATGATCATGCCCAACAATGACAATAGCTAAATCAGACATGCATAATCGCCGCTTGAATGTAGTCAGACACGAGGGCTGGGATAGTACTTTCAAACGTCCAAGGACGTGATTGATGTTGACGCGCTAACGTCAGGGCATCTTCTATGTTGTTTGGATTATCGAGGGCCGTTATGTAGCCGAGCTCAGCAAAGTAGTTCACGAGTTCGTGTTGAGGATTCACGGCCTCGCCTAAGTCGGCCCGACGCGGTACCGCAACTACCCGTTTCTGCAGCCGAATACATTCGCATAAAATGCCAAAGCCACCGTGACTAACCACAATTTCTGCGTCTTGGACGAGTTGCTTTATTTTAGGACCCGCATCAAAGCGAAACCATTCCATAAATTGAGGTTCATAAGTTGAATACCCAATTTGGATGATTACTTCTTCATTGGATTCCTTTGCAAACAGATCAAGGGCTTCTATGAAACGATTGAAAGACAGTTCAGTGGTACCAACAGTTGCAAAGATCAAACCAGTGGCCCTCCCAGCGTTGCCTTAGGAAAAAACTTCAGCAACGGCTCCCACTGGACTAAAAATAGATCTGCAACTGGGTACATAATCCGACCAGACAACGTTGGTGTATAAATATTCCCCCCGCTTTCAATATAAATGAGCTTCGCGCCCAGCAATTTTCCAATTAGACAGGTTGGGATTGTGACATCTGCCCCAGTGGACAAGATCACTGCGGGCCGTTCGCGAAGCAAGATACGAAGGGACTGCCAAGCATTGACGAAGAACAACACTGGATTACGCTTATTCTTCGTTACAAAATATATTTTCTTTTCCTTTGCAGTCTCAGCCAGTCGCGCATTGTAGTAGGTTAGGTAGAAACAGTCAGCCTCTAGGAGAGCAGTGGCTTTGAGCGCCTCAAACCAATGTCCACCTGCGGAACAAGTGATACAAACTTTTGGCTGATTTAAGAGACGTGTTTTAGCCATTGATACCCAGTTTCTGCATAGTAATTTTGGAGCACATTGTTTGGGTCAGACAGTAATATTGGCATTTCATCCAATCGCATGCGCTGTAGTAGACGTAAATCATCAAGTAAATACACATCCAGCGGAAAGCCGTGAAACAGAGCACGTGTGCGTTCAATCGCAGTAAAAACTGCCGCATATAGGCCATTTTGCCAACCGGCTTGACGAATAAAGCGGACATCTAAATCTGATGTCTCATTAAAACCAGCCCCACGCGTTACAGCGCCAAAGACAGCTGCACCATTCATTGCCTGACAGGCCTCTACACGCGCGGCCAAGGCGTGCGTATACCGCCAGAATTGCTCTTCCGTATTGTGCGTAAACCCTACATAGCGACCGACAACAAACAGATGTCCATTCAGGGTCCAATTTAGTGAATGTGCGACTAAAACGGCAAAAATTACTGCTATGCCCCAAGAGAAGAAATAATTGAAGAACACGTAGAACACTACCGTCAGCAATATACCAATACCAATCTTGAAGTACCGATCTGTCTTATCCATTCCCAAAAAGCCTTGAAATATCCAATTGATAGCAAGTACGCCTGCTGAGCTTGTCATCAAACTCTGAAGCAATGCATTCTCTGGCATCCACGCGAAGCGCTTTTTCTTTTGCTTTTTACGACCAATACCCATTCAATACCCCCAACCATAATAGCGTAATTTACGCTTAATTCAAGCCGCTTTAAAGTCTTCAATTTACTTAGCCAATTACAACAATCTAGTATGCTTCTACGAACACAGCCCAGATCTCTGCTTAACTAAAATTGGTTTATTCAAATAAGCACAATTACTTTAGAATTTCAATTACACGCCGTAAAACCAGCTTAACTGCAATATCCTGATTTAGGTTGTTGTCTATGACAACAAGTTGTGGGTATCGTGTATCTAATTCTGAGTAATGTATGTATCTGGTTTCAAAATCATGGTCATATCTTGTGACATCTGGTCTGCGTTTCAAAATCTCCGCCTTGTCTGTCTTAAGTAAAAACACGATTGAGTTTTTCGGAACCAAGACTTGTAGCCAACGGGCAATTCGAGACTGATACAACGTATCGTCACGGCTCTCAACAATAAAATCAATCAACACGTCGTATACAAAGCGGTCGCATAGGACTGTCTTGTTTTGTAGCTTCATGGGGATAAGCACTTTTATTACAAATGCTATGTAAGTATCTATGGTGTGGAGAACTTGAACTGCCTTTGCAATCCCCGGCGCCTTATAGAAATGATGCACGCTAATTACAGTGTCATCTACAGGAACCCTTGCGGTTAAACCAGTCAGACGACAAAACAGTAAGACCGGCTTGGTCAACATATAGTTCATGCGTAACCAAGTTGTATGCACACGCCTCTCCTGCAACTCCAACGTTGCTTTGAGTTGCTCAAGGTGATACGTTTTTCCAGAGCCATCAACACCCACAAAGCAAATAAATTTTGGGATTTGCGGATTGGTCATAATTGCTCAGACCTAAGCAAATCTGCGTACATTTCAAAGAGTATTTCTACGTATACGTCTTGCGAAAAATCTTTTGCAATGGTTTCGTGCGCAGCCCTGCCTAAACGATTGCGAAGTGCTGTGTCGTCTATCAAACGACACAAAGCCGTCTCTAAGCGCTCTAAATCTCCAGCTGGAATAAGTAGTCCATTGACATCGTTCTGGATGACTTCCGGAATCCCACCTACTGGTGTTACTAGCGGGGCAATACCAAGCGCCATCGTTTCAAGTAACGCCATCGGTAGTCCTTCTTGATATGAAGGCAACAAAAAGACGCTTGCATCTTGAAAAATATCGCATTTCATTTCAGTTGTTACGTAACCAGGAATAGTGACACAATGTTTCAAATTTTTCACTGCAACAGCCTGCCGAACGTCAGCTAAATCCCCATCGCCAGCTAAGACAACTTGTAAACTCGGATAGCGAGGCACAACCTGTTCCAACACATGCAGTAAGTCATAGACCCCTTTGCGCTGCTCTAGCCGCGACAAATAAATGAACTTGAGTGCCTCTGGGTTTCGCGATTCAAAAAACCGCAGCGTTGGATGTTGCGAGGCTGCATTGTGCGCAACCTGCCAGTTTGCAGCTGGCTCTATTTTTTCGTACCAATGCCGCCAAGACTGCGACATGATCAAAATCAGGTCAGCCCGTCGGAAGACCGATCTGACCCACCATTTCAGACTCCGGGATGCCTCTGCATAGTAGTCATCAAAGTCCGCCGCATGGTTATGTAGCAGGACTTGCTTTCCAAACAATTTGCTGACCAATGCAAAGAGAGAGGTGCCTATGAAATTGTTTCCAATTGTGTGGTGCAAATGCACAATGTCAGACTGTGGCAAGGCAAACAAAAGTTTGAAGAAACTGCGGATCCAACGTATGACTTTGTTACCCAAAGAGTCAGGCTGCAATGCCGCATAGATTGGCTCAAACTGCACTTTGTCAGCTAAGTATGGGTGTTTGCAAATCAATTGCATCACGCTCACAACACCGCCAGTGCCACGCTCCATGTCTTCGCCAACAAACAGGACCCGAATCATTTTTTGGCAACTAACCTGTAGTGTCTAAAACGACTTGTTGCTTAAACAGCAAAGCCCAAGCAGAAGGCACAGCAGCGTCTTCTGCAATTGGGTGACGTACAGCCAGCACAATGAGCGCAAGTGCTGGTAAAAGACGAAAAAGGCTGAGCAATGTTTGCGCGTCAGTGTCTAAGCTGGCGGCAAAGCGGTCTGCTAGACGCTGAATTGTGCCTGTCGATAGTGGAGACAGCTTCAACCCCTGACCTGTGTTCGCCCGAAACGTGAACCAATCTAGCAGCGGCAACTCTTGTGGCGCAAAATATTCCCAATCAATGACTTGAATCTGTTCACAGCCATCCGTAAGAACACTCCCACCCCACAAGTCACCATGCAGCGGCACAAGTGGAATAGTTGCGCCTTTGAGGGTTCGGCAAGAATTTGCTAACGCATCTAGATGATTCTGTTCTTGAGGCGTGAGCGCGAACTTGTTCCTAAACGCACGAATTGGCTCCAGAAAATAACGCGTCAACATCTCGTCAGTTAGATCAACCTTATGAACCCCTACATCTTGATAAAACTGCAGTAGCCAATGTTCAAGCGCGCCGGTGACATTGGCAATAAGTTGTTGCCGCTGCCAGGGCCATGAACGCTGCAAAAGCTGCGGCAAAGGATATCCACCTAGCGCTTGTTCTACATACATTGAGCTATGACCAAGGTCTTCAAATAGCAGCGGCTTTGCAATTGTGTTCTGCTGTGGCGTAGAGAACATAGTCCAAAGCTTATGCTGCGTTTGAAACTCATTAGCCAATAGGGCTTTACCTGAGGTCGCAATCTTTACAATACAGAATGGTTGCGTGGCACCAGGGCTAAAGACCAGCAACGTCACTTTGCCAGCTTC
>JAHDBS010000069.1 GCA_020630225.1 Anaerolineales bacterium
GTTTCCAACTGGGAGACACGACGCCGTAGGTCAAAATTTACGGCATCTTATGACGGTATCGGCCTACAGCTAGGGGTACGGTCTCGTATTACGGCGTCGTTATCAGACCCGCGCAAGTGGGTTTGGCAACACCACACGCGCTACGTCCTTTCTATCTCAAATGTGTTTCTGTGGAAACATTGGCCAGTGAAGAAATCAATCCAAAAACAATCCCAATAAGAAATTATTTCGCACCTTGTTTGCTTCGCAAGCCAAGTTGCAGCAGGGCAGGGCGATGCTGCTATGATTTTGCGCTGTATGTCAAAACCAACTCTAAAACTCATATGCTACATCGATGAAGGTGGGCAACCCAAAGACAGCATATTCACAGTTGGTGTATTTGTTCACCCTGTGAGCAGCTCAAACGAGGTTTTGGACCTGTGCCTAACAGCCGAAGAACAAAGCGGCAAGCACGACAGGAAATGGTCAAAAGCATCTCGTAAAAGCAACTTGGCGTATATCCAAAATATTTTTTCCCACAGCCTCTTACACGGCTGCATCTACTTTTGTTCTGCTGGCCCAGTTGATAAACCCACAATTCATAAGGCGTTAGTCGCAAAGCAATCAATACTGATCCATCGAGGCAACAATACAGCATCAAAAGTAAAGCTATTTGTTGACGGCGAACTAAGCGCTAAAGAGAAACAAATATTTGGCAGACAAGTAAGACAAAAAGACGCGAAGCTATTTGCTAATGAAGCGAGGGGTATTGACGACGAAGTGAGCCCTGAAGCGCGTCTTTCTGATGCTATAGCCTCATTCACACGCGGGGCGCTACTTGGTATCAGTAGCTATCAATCAATATTCAACTCAGCTCTAGAAAGTGGGGCGCTGATCAGAGTCGAGGCAGATGATTAAATGTAAAACGCGCCCGAAAGCGCGTTCCTTGCCTTGCGCAAGCGTAGCCTAGACCGTTAGGTACTCGCATCGACCAGGGATGCTTTTCAGCTACCGTTGTACAACGATTGTAGCATATTGTGAAAACCCATTCACAACAGCACAAAATAGGGCTCACGTCTGATCTTCACAAGACCTTCCAAAGCCTATACAAATCAAAAACGCCCAGTCGGATAACTGGGCGCCTCTAGCACCTTTCAAGAAAAAGGGGCCGCTTCATTAAACATCTTGTACGCATAATTTCTCACCAAGTTTCAAAAAATACCCAACTTTTTTTAGACTTCAGCGTATATGTAGTTTGTATAAGAAAAACGCCCAAGCGGATACTTGGGCGTCTGTAGCACCTTTCGAGAAAGGGGCCGCTTCTTAACTACCGATTATAGGTCAAATTCGTCTCATTTTCTTAGATATTCAAGTGTCTAAATGGCCTATATACTGACACTGCAAGACGCATATAAAGCCATTAGGGGCCGCTTCTAAATCCCTCTTTGGCTTTTCGTCTTGTGAAAAATTAGTACCTGATAGAAAAATATGAACATCCCACAACCCTATACTGAACTCATTGAGGCCCTTATCACACTAGGGTCTTATTTCGCCGTTGCTACCCTTATAACAGCACCATTTTTGACTATTTTTTCGATTGGCGTGATTGCAGGTCGTGAATGGCAGCGTTACACTGACTTTCGTGACAAAGACCGTAAGGACTAAATGACGCGGTAGCGGCATCCACGCCTAAAGCGTGGCCTACTGTGCGTAGCGCCAGAACCGTATGTAATCGGCCTAAAGCCGATTGCTTCGCGGTTCGTCTGGCACTACGGAGCACAGTTTCAAAATCGCAATGTAGGTTTGATCTTGTGAGCGGAATGAACCGCAGCCATCAACACCGCGTGCTCCACTCCCAGAATATCAGCATAAAAATGGGCCAACTCTGACTGCATGAATTCCAGTGCATTGGGGCAACCTTTCCGCGCATCACGAACGGCCAACCAGAAGACGGCCACCACAACTCTCACCGCTCCGACTTCGCAGACTTCCCAGTCGGGCAGGGTGCTTTTGTCAATATCGCCAGAGTTCATCAAACGCACTCCGGACTAGATCCGAAAAATCACCACCAGCTAACACAAAATCGTTTATATCTGTGTGGGTTGGGTGCAGCACAGGCAACTGCAACCGCCGTGCAATGGCTAGGTTTTCGCACCAACGCTTTGCACCATTGATAGTTGCCTGTTTACCATCACTGTCAAAAATCACCAGTAACCTGCGGAGGTGGTGAAACACGCTCCAGTGCTGCAAACTTAGGTTGTGTAGCCCGTCATTTATCCCACCAGCAGTGAGCACGCCAACAGCGCCTGCTGTTGCTTCATATGCGGCCAATACATCAAACTCGCCTTCGCACAAAACTGCATCACGTTTACCAGCTAAAGACTGCGCACCAAACAATGCTGGTGCGGAGCCTTTCACGTTATAGGTTTTTGGGTACGAATACCCTTTCATCGCGCTTTCTTGGAGATCATGCGGCAATAGACGAATTTTTAGCCGCCACACATCGCCAGTATTGGGCAATGTGTACGGGAACACGATCCCACGCGGCAACCACAGCCGTTTGGGCTGGCCTGACCGGGTAGGGTGATCCTCGGGGTAATACTCCGCTGGCAATCCCCAAGCGTGACGATGATCCAACACAAATTGCGGATTGAACCCCACCCCCAAAGCCTTAGCAGTCTCAACAGATATACCCCGCATATGCAAATACTCACGGGCCGCTTGACCAACATCAGACAACAAATACTGCTGAGTTCGCTCTGAAAACAATCTAGACCGCCCCAACCACTCCATAGACGGCAACCGCAATGGAGCCAATTTATCCCACGGATCAACCTGCTTTTGTATCCTAGGTTTTGGTTGCCAGGGCGTACCATCGTCGTCCATGCCAGCAAAGGCTGCAGCCCGTTTGAGAGCATCAACAAACTTGCAGCCCTCTGCAATTTGGATAAATTCCAACACATCGCCAGACTTACGGCACTTGTGGCAAAAAAAACGATCAGAACTGCATTTGAACGCAAAATCTGACCGCTTACCAGCCCCCTGACCACACAACGGGCAGGGGAGTCTAATTTCGCCGCCTGAGTAATTGACAACATGCTCAACATCACCTACAGACTGAATATATTCACGCAAGTCAATAGCTTCTTTCACTGCTGCAGAGTTAATCACGGCATTTCCTCCGCTGGCGGGTTGGGGTTTATATAGAATTTGTATTTGCGCGGCTCAGGGGTTTTTAGGATCAACCCAGCATCGAGCAGGGCACTTATGCTGCGCTCTTTTGTGGGTTGCCAAGACTTCATCCCAGCGGCACTAAATGTGCTTTGCAGCTCCTTAAGCCCGATACCATTAGGAGAATGCTTTGAGATAACGTCCAAAAACCAACACCGCTCCTCAGCATACCGTTTTTGTTTCTCAGCTTCGCGCAGTTTTTCTTCGCGCTGTTTTTGCTGCTGTGACTGTTGTTCAACCTTAGCCGCGTCCTGCATTTCAAATTTTGCGGTTTGCAAAAATCCGTCTGTATCTTGGGTAAATGACCATTGAGCGGCAATGTCATCAACAGGCCTACGCCGAGCTTTCTCCTGTTTGATATGTCGAATATCGCCGCTCTCTGTGATTTTGTACACGGCATCGACTGCACCCAAAATAGAGGAGTGTCCACGCAAACCGCCATTCTGACCGCCAAATTTATCCTTCGATGGATGGTGAATGACCAGCGAAGCGCACCCAACACGCTCATTGATTTTGCGTAGGGCTATAAACGCCTTGCTCACACTGTCAGTGTTTTCTTCAGCAGCCGCTGAGAATGAAATCAAATTGTCATACACGACTAAGACAGGATTGAGATCTTCTAGAGATTCAGCCAAGTCTTCGATATAACGGGTTAAGTCAATCGCTGGATCTGGAAACGCTAAATACTTAAAGTTGACTGACTGATCTGTTGGATCAATGCCTTTCTGACGGCAAAATGCTCGAACACGCTCTTTGATAACCTCAGAACCGCTGTCCTGGTCCAGCCACAACACGCAACCTCGCTTGGTAAGAAATCCTGCATCCACATCTGCATCACCTAACCAGTTACGACCCGATGCAACATCAAGGGCCATATCCAGCAACAGCATCGACTTGCCAATGCCAGGCTGGCCATAGGCAACCACTAGCGACTGTGCATCGATAATGCCCTTAACAATGTCGTCGGGGTACGTTTCATCCTGAAACGCATCAAAGATGCTTTTGAACTGGTTACGATACAAAGGAACATCAATCTGCAAGTCATCGCTCAACGGGTCAATTTTTCTCAGCTCGGAAAAATACCACTGCACATGCTCTGACTTCACATTTTTAGGAAGCCAGGCATTGAAATGTGCATTAAGAATGTCTGTCCCAAGATGCTGCTTTTGATACAGCCAGTTTGTAACATCGATCCACTTAGGGTCTAAGTGCGAGAAATCAGAAATCGAGACTGTTAGCCCTCTGAGTATCCGCGCCGCGTAGATCTGCGGATACTGTTTTTCAATTGTTTTTCGACTCACTCAATAACTATCCGCACTGCAGGCTGAACGACTTGAACGATCAATCCATCAACTTCCAACACTTCACCAGGTGCTAAATTCTCGCGGGCGTATTGCTGCAAATCACGTTTTATTTTTGCCAACTCCACACGATGGGGAGCTGTCGCCTGTTTCATATTTTTACGGGCTGTTTCGATAGCGGTATCTAATTTTGCAACCGCGTCTGCGTCTGGTGACGTGGCAACAATTCGATTGATGAGCGCGTCACGCTCATCTTGCAACCGTTGTATTGTTTGTTTGTGGCTATTTTCAGCAGCCGCCACGCACTGCGAGGCTCGGACGAATTGCTCGACCGAGAAAGGGGATTCATTATTTGGTATCATACCTATACACTCCAGCCGCCACATTGAACAATCTCACCCGCCCAATGTGACAGCATCCTGCGCCGCTTTCCAGTGGCGCTATTTGTTTAACTAACTAATTGTTTTTGACGCAAAACCACTCGATCCACTTCGAGCGATGGCGGCAAAAACGCCCGCGCCTGCGGATCGTTCGCTTGCCAACTCATATACAGCCGCAATGCAGACTCATGAATACTAGAGATCGTTCGGCCCTGATTGTCTGCCTGCGCCAACACAGAGCTATGCAAGTCTTCTGGGAGACTTACGTTTGATGTGCGTCGGTTAGATTTTTTTGACATAATTGTGCTCCTTACTAAATACATCTGCCATATGGTTTATTCTCCATTTTCACGCGCCCGCAATTCCGCAAACGTAGGCAGTTTTTGACGTTTTTGGCGTTGTAACGTGCGTAATCCATTAGGCATCACAAACGTTTTGCCCATTTCTGTGTAAATCAAAAAAACATTAGCCCAGCTTTCTGCACTTGGTTCATTATTTTGAATGGCCTCTACTAAGCGGCGCACCTGATGCTCATTTTTAGGCGTTTGCACATTCAACAATTTCGTTATCAACGACAAACTCATACCATCACCTTAGGACGAATAACATGCTCAGGAATAATTTGCATATTGGGGTTAAACGGCCGCTTGTCACCATTGAACAAAAACAAATGTTGTTCAAACTGGGCAAAAAACTGATCAAGACTGGATCTCTGTCGTGTAGGAAAAACTAACTCTCGTACTCCAATCAAAAGCCTTGTCGCAGTCGAGTACGCGTCAATGCACGCCAATAAACGCGCAACGGTTTCTAACATGTACTCGCAACGCATTTTTTGCACAGAGTCATGGTCAAGAAGCTTGGAAGCGTAATTACGCATATGCCCCAGTTCAGCCTCTGCATGATGCAATGCCTCTTGAGCATGGCCTAAGGACGTCATATGTTTATCTAAATCTGCCCGCTTCTCATTGATTAGCGTCTCCACACGACCGACGTCACCACCAGCGGCCAATACCCGCGACTTTACGCCTTCCAAATGCTCCACAGCATTTGTTGCATCGATTGCCTGATCATTCGCAATAGAAAACGCATCACGAGTGCGCTGCACGTCATATTCGTATTGCTCGATCAAAACAGCATTCATACCAGTCTCACTAGGTCGTGACCAATTTGGAAAATCTGGCCAATCCGGATTGCCTGCAACAACATCAACGCCAAAACCGTTCCGCAATATTTCCGATAACAAATACGCATCACCACGAAATACATCGTCCAAATTTAGCATTCGACCTAAACAACACTTGGCCAACGCATCAATCTCATCGAGCATAGCCGCACAACGCTCACGATTAGCCGCCGCAATCGATTCATCGAATGCTTGAACAGATCGCTGATGAGCATCATACGCAGCATCACGCTCGTGTTTCAATTTCTCAGCAGCAGTCAAAGCCTGATCAAAACTAGCTTTGGCATCCGTGTATCGTTTTTTTGCCGCCTTAATGCCCTTCCTGTCCAATTCGACCAACGCAAGCGCTGCATCAGCCTTTAGCAAATCATCATGTGCTGCATCAGAGATCTTCCGTGCATCAATATGCTGTCTCATTTTTTCCGAAAACACCTTTTCTGATGTAATCAATGCCATCTTTGCATTCTCGACGGCACCCGCTGACTGTAATGCAACGCCATTTGCAATGGGGTTATCAAATAACCCAAATTTCAAATTCATAAAGGGTAGTCTCCTTAAAACAAAAAGCGTTTTGCTAACTGAAACGTAATCAGCAAAACGCTTTTTGGAATTAAATAAAAAACGCCGATCACGTTACATAATCAAACAAATGCAATAGGCATATATTGATCAATTATGAAATGTATGTATCGACGAATGTGCGACGACAATTTATCTAGGCACCGATGAATGAGCGGAGCCCCTGATGACAACAATTTCTGCCATCAGACCCCACGTACCATCCATCGTTCTACATAAATTGCCGAACCGATGGTTTTATATAACAAAACTATATCATATGCAGGATCTTTATGCAGACATAGGTTCTACAAATACAGATATGGCAATGTAAATTTCGCGGCGGGAATACTCTCAGTTGCTGCCAATCTCCATGCAATAAATAAAGCGGATTAATCCAATCACACAAACTATTTGTCTAAAAATAAAAGGCCTAGGGACAACGCCCTAAGCCTTTACTCATCGTCGATGGTCTGCCGTTGGTGGTGGATCTAGTAGGCTATGCCTACCTCCGCAAACTCCAAAAAAAGATTCAAATTGTATAGACCGCGTGCGCGGTACTTCAACACGTCTCAGAAACCAAACTAAGTGTCGCTTTTTTTGAGCTCACTTAGATAGCGGCGGATTGCACCTTCACTCGCATCATTTTGCATTTGACCAGCCAAAATTTGGAAATGCGGATATTTACTAAGATATTTTCCAGCTCTCCCACGGCCAACACCAAGCACATCTATTGAAAGTGCTTGCTTAGTCTTCGGGAAACGCTCACCCTTTGGCATAGATAGCCATGCAATCAGTGCTGCATGTCGCCACTCAAACCCGTGTTTAGAATGCAACAGTTCAAACCGCTTAAACCATGGCTGTACCGTGTACGTAGGGCTATTCACAAGTGCATGATAGGCTGCGTCACGTTTTGCTGAGACCACATCAGGATTATGCTCAGATATGCCAGGGGCAAAATCAAACCCCATTTGTAGATTGTCATCATTCATAATTCAATAGTAACAAAGTCAAGAAATCCACGCTGTGCAATATTCTCAAAGAATAGCTAACTCAAAAAAGGTTCAAAATTTATATCCCGCGTGCGGGGCACATCACCATCACCGAAAACCGCGTCTAAGTGTGATTTTTGTCTTATGCCAGCAGAATGCAGCTATGTCCAAAATATTGGGTCAAATAGCAGCAATGTAAGCGGTTTATAGAGAGATTGCGACCTATGAGACCTAGCAACAGGCAACAAAAAAGCCGACACGGTGATCGGCTTATCAATCAGTGGAACTGGTGAGAGTTAACCGAAAGCAACATCAACACTAGAAGTATCCGCATCAGCCGACACAATATCCAAATAACGCTTTGTCGTTTCAATATTGCTATGGCCCAACAATGCTGAGATCGTTTCGAGCAAGACACCATCATTCCGCAGCGTTTGGGCAAAAGTACGGCGCAAGTCATGCGGTCTGATGTCGAAACCAGAGGCAACCCCAAGTCGACCAACAATTTTGTAGACAGACTGTGAGCTCATCCCATTGCAGCTCACAACACCCGACTTGTTGACGCCAGTCAGAATGAAATCGACATCTTTGCAATTCTTAGATTGAATATGCTTCCATGCAATCAAAGTCTTATACACAGCTTCCGCAATGGGAACACTTCTAGTCTTTGCCCCCTTCCCTTCAATATTCATAATATGCCGCTCACCTTGTTTGACGATATCGCCCCACTTCGAGCGGCTTGCTTCATCCCGACGCATTCCGCAGCCATAAAGAAGCGCCAGGAGCGCCGCGTCACGTAGGCCAGCCACTGTATCCAGATCACAGGTCCCTACTAACTGCCTCATCTCATCTGGAGAAAGCCAGTTCTTTGAACGCTTACCTTTGGGCGCTTTCACTTGGATCGATGCCGAAAGCGCGTTCAATCGTCGATTGGTTGCTGCAATTGCATTCTCCATCTCTGGCGTTGCATTCGCATCCATCCGATGGCGCAGTGCTTTGTAATAAACATTGATCGCAGCTTTGAACTGGCTTCGCACTGAATTGGGTAACGTGTCAGCAAATACAGCCACACTATCAGCCGACAATAAATCAACCTTAGCTGCAAATGCACGCTCAATTACTTTTCTATATCTGTATTTCGAATTCTCAGATACAGATGACAATTCGATAGCGTTCAAAAAATCGGCAATTTTGGGGTCAGAAATAAGCGCTTCCATGTGTACATTGTAACGAAAAATATTAGTTATGTAAATATATGTTTTCAAAACCCATCCACTTTTACAACAACAAAAAAGCGCTCAAAATCTCTTGACTTTGAGCGCTTCACAATTTCGCATTTCTATCAGTATTTTTTGGGGTTATGTAGTCGAAACTATCTAACTCTATATAGCAATCACCTCACACCACATACAATCCAAACTATTCTGCAAATACGCCCGCATCCATTGCCTCAACATCGATGCCATGGAAATACACCCACCCAATAGACCCCAAACTATCTACACCGAAATACACCTACACCCACCTTTGCAACATGGGCACAAAGACAACGCAGCACCAACAGCTTGACATCATCCATAAATTGAAAACATGAAACCTATCGAACTTATTCACCTACTCGGCTCTATCGCTTCCATTGGCGGACTACTCTACATAATCATTGACATCATTCTCAAATCGCTACTGTGAAGACATAGCAACCCAATTGCACAGAACTCTCCCAAACAAAAAAAATAAAACGATTTCGCACCTTGTTTGCTACGCAGCCCAAGTTGCAGCCATGCCGCGCAATGGTCTCATAGAAGCGACGCTCAATATGTAGAAGACAACTCTAACCAAGAGAGCACAACTAGAGCACCAAACACCATTGCGCGGATCTGTTACACCAGGCACTTACACCCAACCCGAGCTGCCCTCTATTAGTAGTTGACGCTGTATCTGACATAACGCCCACTGCGATCCACAGCACCCCAAACAAAAAACGCCAGGGGAATCCCTGACGTTTACTCAAATTGTTTCTAAGATGTTCTTGTCCGCGGCCAATCTCCGTAGCATCCGTTGCTAATTGCCCCAACCGTTGCGGCCAAATTGTTGACCGCTTGCCGATGTGCCCCAACTGGTGACACCTTCAACAGCCCCCCAACCCGTACTGCCATCTTCCGCAGGCACTGTTGGCTGCTGATCTGTCTCTACTGTTGGATCTGGCGCAACGTGAGCTGCACCCTGCCCTGCTACGTTGCCAGAGTTGTCTGCTGCTGGTTTATAGTCCACTGCAACAGGAACCAATTTTGCAGCCAATTCCGACCGGAGAACATAGCGCCGCCAATCTATTGGCGAACGGTACGCGGTTAGTTTGCCAGCGGCCAACCAGCGCTGCACTGTGCGAGTGCTAACGCCTGCAATCACGGCCGTCTCTTGAATAGTGGCATAGTCTGCCAACTGGTGAGCGCTCAAAAACTCTAAATCCATGAGGTTTACTTCCTTACTATTGAATTGTTGATCTAGATTTTTGGTAGCTCCGACCTTCACTATCAGGATACAGCAGCAGCCCTCTGCTGCACCTTAGCAATCCATGACACGCTGCGACACCATGCGACAACCTGCGCCAGCATCTTCCTGCACCAGTTGAGTTTAGATCTGGAAAAACATTTATACACCGTGGGCCATGTGGCGAATAGTGCAACATTTTGTCGCCGAGTGTGAAAACGGTCTGCCGACCGTACCCTTAAGCATTTTCGTGTGTCACACTCGCAAAACACCCATATTCCTACCGATTTACCACACGGGCGACACTATGCGACACAGCCAATTTATCCACCCATGACAACTTGCGACAGATAGCCCCATCTTAAGTACTGCATCCACATTGCACCAATATTCACTACATATCTACGAAACAAAAAACACCTGATTTAGACCCCGACCAATTTACGCTAGATAACAATTAACAACAAACAACAACACTCTCTTAAAAGAGAGTGTGTTTTTTGTTCTTGTTATAACGTTATCTAGCTGAATTTTTGGCGCAATAATGTTGCTTTACTGGCAACTAGTTAAGCAGTGAGGCAACAGGCAATTTTGCTTCTTATTTTCAAAAACTTTAGCGATTTTGAATAAAAATCTAAAAATAAGGAATATGCAACCTTTGTAGCTAACGCGCTCGAAGGATCCAAAAAGAGGCAAACACTCGTTTTTTCGGGCAAATGTCCACGAAATAATTAGATTGCATCTGAAGATAAGACAGTCCTCAAATCGCCCCCCTGTGTTATTTTCTGCTGGCAACCTCACCTCAGGTCAAACAGGAATATGGCAAACGGCCAACTGCGGCTGAGAATGATTAGCGACTATGCGATTGAAAAAACAAATTTTGGTAGATTTAGCGTGCGGGGTAATTGTTTTTCGCTTTCGCTAGGCTGCACGCACTGCCGTGCGGCTCCGCTGCCCTTTACCATGTAAAGGACGGTCGATTTTTTCTATAGGCAATGAAAATAAAATTAGATTGTTATGAGGCAGCACAGACTCCCCAGGAATGGAACCCTCGCAAAGCGGTTGTATGATCCTTACGAGCAGTCACACGGCCAAAATGCAAACCGTCGCCATCTACAAACTTCCGCGATCGCGCTCTGCGCTTGACCTCAGATTTAGCACCCTGCTCTGCCTGTTTCATATTCGCGTGAAATCTACGCACCATCTGTTGACCGTTACCCAACCCCATGTCATTTCCGGTTAGGTCAGCATTCAACTGCGCATTGATTTTTCGAATTGAGCCCGGTCGAGTTCGGCGCAATGTTGTTTGATATGTATTTGGCAACCGCTCAAAGAGTTGACCTTTGGCAACAAAATATCTGCCGCCATCTGGATCATGTTCACGTAACCCAGCGAGATGGTCGCCAGTGCGATCCACTGCTGCGACATTTGGCAAGCGCTGGAGCAAATCCTCATTCTCTTGACAATAGCGGCGCTGTGAGCGCTCTGGAATACCCGTCTCCTGGGCAACACATGCTGAGGCAATCGGGTTGCCTCTCTTACCACCCTTCCCAGCATGCCAGGCAGCAAGTCCAATTGCATGCCATTTCTTGAGGCTGCGCAGGTCGTCGAGATTGGCCCACACGCCACGCGAGACACGGCCAACACCTAACACCAGGGCAACATTGGCCAGCGACGCCAGGCGCAAGACTTTGCCGCCCTTACGATGTTTTTCTAAAGCCCAATAGCCTAGCTCTGCCCCCCTAGCAATCAGATTGCCAAGCTGCTTGTCACCCAAATTACAAATCTGTTTAGCGTGCTCACGCAGACCTGCGACAGTGACAACGCCCTGCCCTGACTGATCCATATGCCGTGCAATGAACCATAAACGCAGCGCTGAGCTGGCGTGATTTTTCAACGACCGCGCCGCATTGATCAGCGTGCCATAAACTTTTAGCTGGCCTTCTGGGATGGCTGGCAACGCCTGTTGCTGGCGCTCTCTGCGCCCTGCCCGACGTTGCGCGGCCGACCAACGCGCTCTGCGGTCGCTGATCCGCTGAATGGTCGCAGCATGCAGCCCGAGTTGCTCCCACGGCTTGACCCCACGCTCATAACGCATATGTGCTTCAAATTGCCGCACAGTTGGGGGAATACCAGCAGCCTCATTGTCGCGGTAGTCCTGCAATTCTTCTTTATGTTCTAAATAAATCTGCTCACGATACCCAAATGGAAGTAGCCAGGGAGGAAGCTTTTGGCCTGCATGAATTGGCTTCCATTCACGCGCCGAAGGTCGTTCTAGACCATGATCTGCACGGGCATTGCGCACCGCCTGTTG
The DNA here is from genome assembly GCA_020630225.1 of Anaerolineales bacterium. Classification (GTDB taxonomy): domain Bacteria; phylum Chloroflexota; class Anaerolineae; order Anaerolineales; family UBA6668; genus JAHDIM01. The sequence goes on from JAHDBS010000069.1 coordinate 12,426, forward strand.
CAGCCGCTGTTGCTCTGCCGCTTGGTGAGCTGCCAACTGCTGCTGCCGCAGCTCCTGCCGTTTGGCCGTTTCAACCTCCGAACGCAACACGCCAGCAGCACGAAGCGCTTGCCGCTTTTTGGCAATCGCTTCTAACAATATTTGATTAGCTGATGAATTGTGGTCGGTTGCCAAAGTTTCATATTTGCAACCAAAGGAAAGGCGTATATAATGAGGGCATAACGGCCTAGAGCCACTGACCTTGTGTCAATAACGCATTCCCTTGGGATGCTGCTGTAAAAAACGCCTTTGATCTCGCCAAAGTTCAAGAAGGCGTTTTTTGTTTTAAGAAGTGTGCAATTGCACACCTCGTTGGTCTAAAGTATCACTATCGATTTTATTCTGAGTCGATGGTTTAAGCGAATCTCCAAACTCGCCCCGCTCTTGAGCCGCTACCCAAAACGCCTCTAGCTCATCTCCAAAGAATTTCAAAAAGATTTGCGTTAGATCTGCTGATCCAACACATTCTGCGCGTACTTCAATATCAGACATTGGATTGCGAAAAATCTACGATTGCATCATCGCCATATGTCGCGCCAACTACAACGCCATAACAAATGGCCTGCATGAGTTTTGGGTCAATAATTTGGTCATCCACCCCGATCACATCACCAAAACGTTTTACAATCTCGTCTAAATAATTTGGCAGGCTCTCGACCTCTTCCATTCCATACCGCACCACATTTGCATTAAAGTCCATGACAAATTTACTCCTTATTGTCTATTGTGTATTATGCAATCCACGCATCGTATTAGATGTGATTTTTTGTTACACCTGTTACATCTAAAATGTCGCATCATGCCGTAATTGTTTGGCTTCGGCCGTCGTCGGCCGCTTTTTCATTCTTGACCGCCTAACTCTGCATTTAGCGCTGCATGTATAGCTCACATATTTTGAGTAGTATGGATCCTTGCAAACTGTACAAACACGATTAGGCGCTGGATCTGCATCGGGCAGGGGGGATTGCTCCTCCCTGCCCTCTATGCGTTTGGGTCGGGCTGCACTCCTTTCATAACGTAGCCGTCTGAACGTCCGTTTGTGTAAGCCCCATCCGGATCTACACTGTCCAGCCAATGAGGGCGCTGTTTCTGCAACTGTTCAATCTGCGTCTGCTGCGCACTCACAAGTGACAAAAGCTTGTCTAGCTTTTCTGTGTGACGCTCTTGATCGTCGAGAACATCAGAAAGCTTGTAGCCGTTGATCGTGCTAGTGTCTGGATCAGAGTGGGGGGCCTGCGCAACTGGTTTATATCCACGTAGCAGTTGTGTCTTCAACGTGCCATGATTTCCCGTTGCACGGGTCTCTGCAATCATGGCAAGGTCACCTTCAAGCATCTTAGTTTGCGCCTTCAGCTCAGCCGTCGCCACCTTGCCGATCATGGCATTCTTTGCAATGCGGATCTGAATGTCCGAACTTGAATTCGTGTATTGCCAAAACAGCCAAATGACAGCCCCAACATGCAACCCAATTGCAACTGAAATCACAGTCAGCGCAAGCTGAGTAGGCTGGAGATTATTGTTCGCAAACACAGCAAAGTAGGTGATCAGCATCGCCACATTGACAGCGAAGGTATAACTAAACCCAACGTTTGCAAATTTGATCTGATCTGTATTCTGCGCATGAAAGCGCTTGAGGCCACCAAACAGCGCAGACGCGACATCCACACCAAAGATGAGGAAAAATGAATACCAAAACGCTGCATTCGTAAACAGCGCAGCCGCGAGGTTGTAGGTACTTACGGCACCAAAAACCCACAGTACAGCACCCACAACAATCAGGGCGAATGTCAATGATTTTTGTTTGACATCTAAATTGATTTGATCGAGCAAATCCATAATGTTGATCCTTGTCTATCTAGACGGTAGTAAAATTGAATAGGGCAGGGTGGTTTGATCCTTACCCTGTCTCTAGCCGTTCTCAGTTCCATTGAGAGCGGCTTTTTTATTCTACAGCATAAAAGAATAAAAGAATAAATTTTATATTTTTGAAATAAAAAAGCACTTATTCAAGTGCTTTTTTGTTCAAAATTAGTTATTTTATTCGCATGAATTTTTATTCTTCAAAGTATTCAAAAATGTCTGGCTGTTCTGAAATAGCCTTTCTATGGTCGTAATCAGACAAAAAACGCTGCACAGCAGCGTCAACTATTTCTGAATAGCTAATACTTCGCTTTAGTTGCTTACGAAGTCTCAACCGCGCCAATTCCAGCCCGTCAATGGTCTCATAAGCAATACGGTAAGTACGTGCTGTTGTCTCTGCTTCATCCACTGATGATGGTTTCACCACTTCTACAGAATTTTCACTATCTGGTGCAGGCATATCAATCATGCCATCTAATAAACCGCTCATGAGGCTAGAATTTCCTTCGTAATGTCAATATAAGATTTTGCGCCATTGCCTTTCGGGGCATACTCGCAAACGCATTGCCCGTGCCGATGAGCAGACTTGAATGCTCCATCCGTCAACGCTGGCGTTGTCAACTTGTCGGCAAATGAGGATTTCAGTTCCCCAAGCATTTCACTCGTAATTTTGTAACGCTTATCGTGCATAGTAGGGATTACACGCGCAATATGCACTTCTGGATAAATAGCAGCCAGCTCACGAACACGGTTTACAAAACCAACTAACGACTCAGCCGCTTTTGCATCGCTTGTTACAGGCGCTAAAATCGCTTTCGTGAACACCATGCAACTAATAACCAACTGATCGAAACCAGGCTGAGTATCAATCAAGACAAGATCAAACCCTTTTGCATATTCACTAAGAGCGCGAGTCATAAACGTGTTCGGCTGTAAATCTGCGGCAAGTTCCTTCTTTCCACGTGGAACCTTTTGGCCTGCGGGAATAATGAAAAGATTCTCACGGGCTTCTTTCGTCGCCTCTGCTGGAGTCATATCTCCCATCAGAACCCGATCAAGACCTTGCTCTCGATCAACCCCAAAATTGCTTGCGATTTGGTTCTGCTCATCTGTATCTATGATGAGTGTTTTCCATCCCGCCAAAGACGCGACATAGCCAACATTCGCAACCGTGGTTGATTTCCCTACGCCTCCTTTGAAATTGGAGACCGTGAAAATTTTCTTCGCCATATAAATATTCTAAAACATAAAAACATAAAAACGTTTTTATTCACAAAATTAGAACACCCTTTCCAATTGGAAACCTCTTCCAGTTGGAACCTCTAGTCCAACTGGTGTCCAACTGGGGTTTCCAACTGGAGTTTCCAACTGGGAGACACGACGCCGTAGGTCAAAATTTACGGCATCTTATGACG
>JAHDBS010000070.1 GCA_020630225.1 Anaerolineales bacterium
TGTTGAGAGCTAAAAAATCTATCCGAATTGGTAGTACTCAGTTTTAGACTAAAGATAGGCTGGTAGCGTAAGCTAATGGGAGGTGACGGTATTGAGTGGTTTATGGGTGTTGCTAGTGTTTAGATTGCAATTAGTTAGTTGTTTGAGGGGGATACATGCGTCTTGTTGTCGGTAGAAATATAAGCAGGGAGTTTTGATGTTGCCCTTAACGAAAAAAGCCAACATAAAATGTCGGCTTTTGCACCCCAGGTAGGAATCGAACCCACGACCGTCAGCTTAGAAGGCTGCTGCTCTATCCCCTGAGCTACTGGGGCAGGAGATGTGTCAATTATATAGCGATTCTGCTACTTGCTGTATGGTCGCATGCCGTTGTAAATTCGGCGGCCGCCAATCGTGCGTAGAATTGTGTTCGCCTGATTAGGCTTTCCAATTGCGTCTGCCAATTCTGTAATTGTCAAAGGTTGGTTGCCATTTGCCAAGAATGACTTGAACAGTGCATCTACAAGTGAAGAGTTCGCTGTAATGAAGTCATCACGCGTGGCGCAGTGCGTGCGCACCATGTAATAAGCCTTGCTGACGTGTGTGACTTCGCCAGAGTCTGGGTCAATCATGTCGACCTCGACTTTGGCATCTTCAATGCTTTCAAGCTCAATGCCATATTGCATGCAGATTTCACGCATAAAGACTTGAAGGTCTTTGTCTTGTTCTTTCCACCAGCTAATGTCAATGTGGAAAGGGGTGTCCAACGTAATGCGTTGGAAGCGGCGCGATGCCATTGGAGGAACGCTAGGAGTTGTCATAAATTATTCCTCCAGTTTTGCTGGGTTATAACGCCAGTAGCTGTCACCCACGTGTTCAAAGTATGGGCGTTCCATCAACTCTGCAAAGAGCGGATGTGCCGGCGTCCGACGTAACATGTTAACGGCGCTATACAGCGTCATGGCATGAACAGTCCCTTGACCATTCATATTGACTAATGACCGGAAAACGTCCAATACCACTAAGCGGTAAGGGCGCTTTTGGTCGGTGTAGCGCTTTGCAATTTCAAGAATTTCTGCTTCTTCAGGTGTTGCAATGACCAACTCATCCATACAGCGAACGCTCATGCGTTGGCGTTCGTTTTCTACTCGAAGGCGATTGTCTTTGCTGCGTGCCGTTGGGACATATTCAGACCCAGTCTTACGTTTCGCAACGGTGATAATGGTTTCGCCTGGATTTTTGCCGTGCCCAATAGCGACAAAGCCACCGGCTTGCATGCCATATTTTTCGTATAGCGGTTTCAAACCATAGATATAGCGTTTCTCACGCACAACCCAAGCGGAGTGTTTTTCACCAGAATTTCCATCTACAATCGTAAACCGAATGCGAGGTGAAACGCGCGACGTTGGGAAGAAGTGCGCAATGTTGCGTGACAATGGTAACGTGCCAGAAATGTAGTGGTGGAACGCAACCGGAATGCGCAGTTTTTCCGTCAACACTTCTGGATCTTCAATGTAATCCAGCTCGTCAGCGAGCTCGTCAACTACATTTTCAAGATGATCAGTTAGCTCAGTGTCATCGAACATTTCAGACTCATGCCGAAAGATGAGCGCAGAAGGGGTTTGGATGACTGGTTCCGGTTCCATCCGGTGCAAGTACCAAAGAACTTCACCAGTTGGGCCAACTTCGTCGAAACGGTCGTCGTTGTTGAGTGCGTAATTGAGCGAGAACTCAAGTAGCTCTGGATCACCAGCTGGCATGTCGATATGCGGAATGAGTTCATCCGTTTTCAACGGGCCACCGCCGCTCATGTCGAGTACGGCTTCTGCAAGGTGCAAGTTCCCAATGTTGGTTTGGACAAGCAGCTCGCGCGCAAACCATTGTTTTTTGATCCGTAAGAATTCGTCCGATTCACCCAACTGAGCTTCAAGCGTACGGCGTAGCGGGCGATGATATTGTTCTAGTAACGCTTCAGGGTCACTTAGGAACAGTTCGCTTTGCAGCATTGCACCAGCATCGGTTTCATTCAGGCTGTGGTCTTCAATGCCCGTGGCAAATTCTTTTACCGTGTCATCACCAAAATCGACATGAATAATGTCAAAGCTTTCGCGGTCAGGATTTGACCCCTTCGAAATATCGACAATTTTTCCCGCAGCAAACTCTAGGGCGGGGAAGACAAGTTCTTGCCCAACACTATAGGTGTTGCGAGGATAGTAGATGGTTCGGTCGCCTTGTAAGTTGGCTTGGAGCTTATCTTTTTCAGCTTCTGAGCGTTGGAAAACAACCGTTCGCAAGAGTTCATCTATGCCAACTGGCTTTTCTTTTTCTAGAAGGAAGTTGTTGAGTGTTTCGAGGTCAGTCGAGTCGAGCTGGAAGCTTTCGACCCAACTCTGTTCAGGTGAGTTAGTGGACGTCACAAAGGCTTTTCTTCGCAGCTAGTCAGAAACTACAATTGAACGTAGCAAGCTGAGCAGCGCATTGGGTAAGTTTCAAGTTCAGCTATAAAGCTGAGACGATTTTGGTTATTTTGGCGAAAATGTGTTACATAAATAACACATTGACAGGTAATTATAGGGGCTGCTGATAGAGGCTGTCAATAAATCTTTGCCTGATAGTTACGATAACATTTGAACGCGCATATTACTGACTAACACACCACTGTGTACGCAGTCCAAAATTTGAATTGCTGTTGCCAGCATTCGGTTTTTCAACCAAGTAGGAAATTTATACGATGTCAGACAACAACCAAATTGAAATTTTTGATGCTGGTGTGCCAATTGAAATTGGCGCGCTTATTTCTGCGCTGACAGCGGCGAATATTTCTTTCAGCACCGAAAATGATGAGCCCACCGCAACAGTCGCGCAGCGAATTTTTGTGAGCGAAGCAGATGCAGATCGGGCAGGTGAAATTGTGCTGGATTACTTTGAAAATCAAGGGGTAGAAACGGATGACATGCCGTCAGAGGTAGCCCCTGAGGATGACGTGCTTGTCGCTGTCTTTGAGTCGGTAAATCCGGCAGATATTCAATTCATCAAGTCCATGTTGCAAGATGCTGGCATTGCCACGCGCGAGTCAAAGCAAGGTTGGGCGCAGGCCTTTGGTTTAGCCCTTGGGGCTGGTGGCAACATCCAGCTATTGGTGTTGGGGTCAAAAGCTACCGAGGCTGCCCGGCTAATTAAGGGTTACTCTTCTGAATTAGACTCAACGTCTTCCACCGCACTAGACGGCACGATTGAATAATCAACGTCTAACCAAGACAGTGGATCGACCTGATTGCCGCCGACCCAAATTTCCCAGTGCAGGTGATTTCCTGTCGACAGCCCAGTAGAACCCAAGGTGCCAATCGTTTGGCCTTGGGTGACTTGTTGACCCACTTCGCTAGTCAGTTCAAACAAGTGCCAATAGCCGCTATAGACACCCCAGCCGTGATCAATAATCACACTGTTGCCGCGCACATCAAGCGACTCAGCTAGCACCACAACGCCGTCTGCAGTCGCAGTAATTGGTGTGCCCAGACCGCCAGCAAAGTCTAGCCCGCCATGAAACGAGTCAAAAGACTGCCCATTGTAGGTCCGCGCGACACCAAATGTCGTTGTCGTACGCTCAGATGCAAACTCCATTGGGTAGTCAAATGGCGCATCCCAAAGGCGTGTAAAGCTGAAGTCATCCGTAATCTCAATTAGCTGTTGCCATTCGCTGCTTAGAATTTCTGGATCTAGCAAGACAGATTTTTCTGGCGGTAGCTGAATTGACTGTTGCCCACGCTGACCTGAAAACACCCGTAGGCGGGTTTCGAAGTTAGCAACCCGGCCATTGGCATCGGTCGCTGTAATTGCAAACGGGTAGACCCCCAGTTTTTGAAAGTTATAGATCCCAACGAGCGCCATGTGCGCTTCGCCATCTGTGGTTGTAATAAAGTTGAGCTTATTTTCAGCCAGCACACCATCTAATGTCTGTGCATTGGCAGTTGTCACGCGCACAACAATTGGCTCACCTTGCGTGACTTCTGTTGGTGAAACAGCAATGCTGTCAAATGGGGGCGGGAAGCTATTGTCTGCTTCAGGTGGGGCGCTCATTTTGACCTGCTGCCCGTAGAAAGACAGTAAATCAAATGGCCAGTTATTGTAAGTTTGCAACCCAAAGAGCGGTTGATCATATTCAACGGCCAAGTTTGCCAAGGTGTCATTTTCACCAAGATGAAAGGTAACTTCATTTTGACGCCAAACCGGAATTTCAGAAATGTCAGTAATGGTCTCTGCGTCTTTTTCTACATAGAGAAAAGGTTGCCCAACGTAAACCATTTTTGGATTGACAATCCGGTTGAGGATGACCAAGGTCTCTATTTCTAGATCTAACCGTAAGGCGAGGTTTTCGACCGTATCACCGGGGCGCAAGGTGTAGTCCCGCAGCACGCCAGTGACGCCATCAAACCCAGGGATTTTGACTCCCTGTCCAACTGAAATTAGCCCAGCGTTTTCAATATTGTTAGCGACTTGAATGTCGGCTACGGTAACGTCGAACTGTAGTGCCACAGCTGACAAGGTGTCACCTGGTTGAATAATATATTCAGGCAATTCAACGTCTTGCGCAGCGCTAAGACGCGGCTGCTGAAGACCCAAAATGACCAACAAGCTCAGGATAAAAAGTGTACTGCGACGGTAGAAAGCGGATGAACGTGTCACGGCGCACCATTCTACTCGAAACTTATTTCCTGCGGTGAAGTAAGCGCTAAAGCGTCAAAAAGCCGGAGAATCAAAAAAGCACCTCAGGTAGAGGTGCTTTTGAATTTAGCTGTTGTCTTTCGCTTGTAAGATCTTTTCAACGCTGCTGAGTAGATCTTGCGGGCCAAATGGCTTTGTGACGTAATCATCGACCTTTGCGATGTGCAACCCTAGCACTTTGTCAATGCTTTGGGTTTTTGCGGTGACAATAATCACTGGAATGTCTTGCGTTTCTTCCTTGGACTTGAGCTGGTTGTACACTTCCCAGCCGTCAATGTCAGGCATCATCAAATCTAGCAAAACCAAGTCTGGTTTGTGCTCATCAATGAGGTCAAGGCCAGCACGGCCTCCGTTTGCCCCAATGACTTTATAGTTGCGACGCCCCAAAATCAATCGAACGAGTTCGATCATTTCTGGTTCATCTTCTATGCAAATGACGATTTTTTCTTCAGCGGAAGACATGAATTTATTAGGTCGATTACTTGAATAATATGTAACGAATTATTAACCAAAGTGTACCACACGCAAGGGTCTCGTGGTCAATAGCCTCGTTGGTTTTACCGGAGTGCAAGCGGTAAATTTTGGGTAATTCCAATGGTTTTCCAACACTCGCTTTATAATGCACTGGTTGTCTGATCAACTTCTGTCCCTACCTCAAATGCGTGCAAGTTTATGACCATTTACACCCAAATCGGAGATCTTATCCAGTTGCGGTCGCGGCGGGGCGGGCATAACTTTGTGTTTACGTTACAAGCAGACGGGCGTTATGAAACGCACAAGGGGATATTCAACCACACCGACTTGTTGGATTTGCCCTACGGCAGTGAAGTCAAGTCACATTTGGGGCGATCTTTCTTTATAACGAAGCCAACAACAGCTGAACTCATTGAAGGGTTGAAGCGCAATTCTCAAATTATGTATCCCAAAGATATCGGGATCACTTTGCTGAAGTTAGGGGTTGCGCCCGGTCAAACGATTATTGAGGCGGGTACAGGTAGTGGTGGGCTGACTTTGGCATTGGCCCAAGCCGTTGGGCCGTCTGGGAAAGTCCATAGCTATGACCGTCGCGCAGAAGTGCAATCACTCGCGCGTAAAAATCTGAGTCAACTGGGACTAGACAGTCGGGTGGAATTCCATACGCAAGATATTACCGCTGGGTTTGCACAAACTGACGTTGACGCGCTCTTTTTAGATGTCCCAGATCCGTGGAATTATTTGGCACAAGCCCATGCTGCGTTAGTGGGTGGGGCGGTTTTAGGTAGCCTATTGCCAACAATGGCCCAGGTCTTAGAGTTACTAGGGTGTGTACACCGACATGGGTTTGCATGGCCAGAAACTATTGAGATTTTGCTACGTCCATATAAAACTGAACCTGCTGCCAATGTTAGGCCAGAAGATCGGATGGTAGCGCACACTGGATACCTTACGTTTATGCGGGCGGTAAACTACCCGAATGCTGATGAATAACGTCAATTCCCTTGCTTACATCGACCATATTGAAGCTGCCCTTGTCGATGCTCCGCCTATTCTGTCAGCAAATTGGGAGACTACGCCAGCAGCAGTGCTAATGCCGCTCTATTTCAAGAATGGCGAGTGGCACTTGGTGTATACGAAACGAACAGCGACGCTTAGCAAGCACAGCGGGCAGGTTGCATTTCCGGGCGGGCGTGTAGACCCAGAAGATGGCACGCGTGAGGTGACGGCCTTACGCGAGGCTCACGAAGAAATTGGCTTAGCACCAGACCACGTTAGGGTGATTGGGACACTAGGCGAGATGTGGACAATTACCAACTATACAGTTCTGCCTGTGGTTGGGGTTATTCCATATCCTTATTCATTTGTGCCAAATGAGGCGGAGGTCGCTGCTATTTTTGACGCGCCGCTGTCTTGGCTTTCGAACTTAGACAATATTCAAGCAGAAATGCGTGAAATCCCAATGTTCAAAGAGCCGCAGCCAGTGCATTCGTTTGCGCCACGCGCGGGGCACGTTATTTGGGGGGCGACTGCTGCTATGACCGTTGCGTTTTTGCATCAGATTGGTCTTTTCAAAGAGCTGCCGCGGCCAACACAGACACCTTAAACTAAAAAGCCCGGGAAGGTGCCGGGCTGTTTTAGGGTCTAAACTGTTGGGGTTTTAGCTCTTCAGGAAGTCAACGTGCAAGATATCGCCGCGGATCATATCGCGTTGAATTTCTTGGACAGTTGCTTGCACTGTAGCGCCATCAATTTCGATGTCGTAAACAGCATCTTGTGCTGCACGGTTTAGCACGAGTGATGTGGTGTGGAGCGGGAATTGCACAACAGTAGCTGCTTCACCTTTTCCATAGATCACTGCTGGAAGCAAATCATTTTTGCGTAATTTGCTCATGCCTTTGCCGATGACGTCTCGTTTTTCCGCGGTTAGTACTGCGTTTGCCATTTTTTTCACCTTCTTATTAGCATGCCGAGTGTTTTTTATTGGCATACTATCTCAGATTTCGCTCTTCAGACTGTACATAAATACAGGGCAGAAGACTTTTTGTTATAGCCGATTTTTAGCCGTCAAATTCTAGTGTTGCACGCTAGTTTCGTCAAGCTGTTGTCTAGGTCAACTATACCTCAAGTTGACCCTTTATCTTATGGTTCATTCACGCAAATGCAATTAGAATTGCGGAAACTTCCTTTGTTAGCAATAGTGCTGTTGTCAGCAATGCTGTTAGGGGCATGTCAAGGACTTCCCTCCTTAGCACCTAATGTTGTTGAGTCTACAACACAATATCAAATTTCTATTAGTGTCGATGGCGAAACGCGTACGGTGATAAGTGAAGGGCGCGTGGTTAGAGACGTGCTTCGCGAACAAACGATAGAGCTGGGTCTGCTTGACCGGATTGAGCCCGGTGAATTTACGCCATTGGAAGACAATTTGGTTATTGACATTGTTCGCATTCAAGAAGTCACTGAAATTGAAGAAGTTGAAATTGCGTTTGAGAAGCAGCTTGTGCGCAACGAAGGCTTAGCGGAAGGCGAAACGCGCTTACTCCAAACTGGAATAGCGGGCGTAGAAGAAGTCACCTATAAAATTGTTTTCGAAGATGGCATCGAGGTTGGACGCACGGTAACCCGCCGTGAACTCGTGCAAGAAAGCGTACCTGAAATTCAAATGGTGGGGATTCAAACCTCTATTACGGCAATCGATGTGCCGGGCACAATGGCATATTTGTCAGCTGGCAACGCTTGGCTTGTGTCTGAAAACACAGGCGAACGAACGCCACTGACGACCACTGGTGATTTAGATGGTCGCGTTTTCTCTTTATCTCGCAATGGAAAGTACTTGCTATATACGAAGTCCACTGGAAATCCACTTGGAGACCTTGAAGATTTCAACACACTCTGGGTTTTAGACACACGTTCAACGCGGTCTGAACCAATTCCTATGGATGTCGTTAATGTCCTATGGGCCGACTGGGCACCTGACCTTGAAAATACCATTGCCTATTCAACGGCACAACCAACGTTGGTTTCTCCAGGGTGGGACGCAGACAATAACTTGTTGTTGCGTGCATTTACAGCCGATGGATCGCTTTCAGATGAAGCCGAGCTAATTGTAAGCGATGGTGAGAACGCAAGCACGATTTATGGCACACGCTATATGTTTTCGAGTAACGGACAGTATTTGGCATTTTCAAACGCCACACAAGTTGGCTGGGTATTGCGCCCAGACCTAACTGATGTGCTTGCCTTTGACGAACCCGAAGATGAATCTGATGAAGACACAGAAGATGAACTTCCTGCTGACCCACCCGAACCAGTCGTGATTTCTGTACCAAGTGAAAAAGTTGTGTTGCAAACATTTGCCGCCTATGACACCAAAAGCGACTGGAGTTGGATTCCGGACGTGAGTTGGTCTGGCAACAATCAATTTATTTATACAGTCAATCATGGCGAGCCAATTGGGCTGGAAACGATCACTGAAAGCCAAGTCTTTGATGTGATGGCTGTGTCAACAACGTCCGATGCGCGCATTTCGTTTGTTTCGCAAAGTGGCATGTGGGCTGCGCCTAGTCCTGCGCCAAGTGGTGAAACAATCGCGTACTTACAAGCGATGCGCCCCTTGGAAAGCGTGACCAGTCGTTACCGTTTGGTGTTTGTAGACCGTGATGGAAGTAACCCTGAAATTATGTTCCCCGCCGATGGTCAACCCGGGCTCACTGCACAACCCATCGTATGGTCACCAGATGGGCAGTTTGTCTCCCTTATTTATGCTGGTGATCTTTGGGTGCTTGATGTCAACACAAGCCAAGCACAGCCCATTACGGCTGATGGGCAAACCTCAATAGTAAGTTGGTCTAACTAATGTCTCGCCGTCGGATTGCGTATCTTTGCTTTTTCATTGCTGTGCTTGCAATTGCGGGTGCGGTTAGTGTTTGGCATCAACAACAGCGCTTACACCGTGGTAATCAGGTGCCAGTTGCGGGTCAGCAAGGACGACCGGCTTCCATTGTTGGCATCAACACCGAGTTGTTTGGCGCATCGGACTTAGCCATTGATGATGCGTTTCAAACCCTAGATGCGCTCGGGTTCAAGTGGGTGCGGCAACCTATGAGTTGGGCAGCCTTAGAACCTGCGCCCGGCGAGTTTGACTGGCAACTATCAGACCAGTTTTTTCAACACGCTGCTAGTTACCCCCTCAATATTTTAGTTGTCCTTGAAGATAGCCCCGCTTGGGCGGCTGATCATCCAACTGCACCGCCAAGTAATGTAGAGGACTTTGAACGCTTCGCGGCGGCATTTTCTGAACGTTATGCGGAGCAGGTTGAGGCTTACCAGATTTGGGACGAGCCAAACTTACAAGCCGGATGGGGCGACCAAGACCCAAGCGCAATTGAGTACACACAATTGCTGCGCGCTGGTTATCTTGGCATAAAAAGCAATACGCCTGACACGCTAGTTCTACTTGCAGGGTTAGCGCCCACAGTTGAGCGTGGTCCCAAAAATTACAGCGACATTCTGTACTTAGACAAGCTTTATAACGCTGGCGCGGCGGATTATTTCGATGCAGTTGCCGCCAAGCCCTATGGGTTTGATACAGGGCCTTTTGATCGGCGTGTAGATGCGAACCTGCTCAATTTTTCACGCCCAATTTTGTTGCGCGATGTCATGCTTGAGCATGGTGATGGACAAAAACTAATTTGGGGCGTGAACTTTGGCTGGAATAGCCTGCCCTCAGACTGGCAAGGTGCGCCATCCATTTGGGGGGCAGCAACGGAAACCGAGCAAGCACAACGCATTGTGGGGGCATATGACCGCGTTCGCAAAGAGTGGGCTTGGTCTGGGGTCATGTTTTTGGAAACATACCAGCCTGATGCCACACTTGATAATGCGCGTTGGGGCTTTGCACTAGTTGCCCCCAACGGCGACTATACCCCTGCCGCGCGGGCTATGCGGACTTATCTGGATACCGTTGCTGAGTCCGCCAAGCTTACAGAGCAAACAGGTGTTGCAGATCACTTAGCATATTCGGGAATTGTGCCAGCAGACTCGACCATTATTCAGTATGAAGGTGACTGGAAGCTCAGTGACCTTGGTGGGGATGTGCCGGCTGTTGGAGAAGGCGACTTAGCGCTTCCGTTTTACGGAACCGACATTGGCGTTGTGCTGCGCCGCGACAACTATCGTGGTTATTTGTACGTCAGTATTGACGGGAAACCAGCGCCCAATTTGCCCTTAGACCAAGAAGGACGCGCTTACGTCGTGATGACAAGTGGCGACTACTTGCCCACGACCGAGCTCGTTTGGTTAGGCCAAGGCTTAGCACCTGGCCCGCATTTGCTTGAAATTCACGCTGAACGCAGTTGGCGTCAGTTTGCCATTGTGGCTTTCCAAGTTCTGAATGCTCCTATTGAAAGCAGTACGGTGCCGCCAATCGCACGCTTGCTTGGTCTAGTTGGGGTTGTCAGCTTGGTGCTTTTTGTTCAGCAAGCATGGGGGCAAGATATTCTGGCGCCGGTGCGTCATCTGTTCCAAAAACTGAGTGATCGTTTACAGTTTTTGACCGCAAGTGGGGTAACAGCCGTGATGTGGCTCAGCGCTTGGCTGGCGTGGGGCGAAAATCTCACGCATGCTGTCCGGCGCTATGGAGACACCTGGCCGCTGGTCATTACTGCGCTAACCGCTGGTGTGTTTTACCTGTCCACGTGGGTCTGGCTTACTGTTCTCAGCGTTTTCGTTTTATTCATCATCTTATATTTGCGGCCTGATTTCATTGTGCCGCTTGTCGCCGTCTTAGCCCCGTTTTATCTCATCCCTCGACCACTGTTTGACCGTTTGTTTTCACTGGTGGAGTTGGTCACTTTGATGGGTGTGGTTGCAGTGTCGTTACATTTACTGGCCCATTGGCGGGAAAATAAATTTCGACTGCGCTGGCCTACACTCATTTGGCTCGATTGGGCCGTCATTGGGTTTGCAATTACTGCGGCGATCTCTGCGTTCTTGGCTGAACGGCAAAATCTGGCAATTACAGAATTACGCATGATGGTAGTTGAGCCAGTGTTGCTGTATTTCATCTTGCGTGTTGTCAAGTTCGATCGGCGCGCTTTGCAGCGTACGATTATGCTTTGGTTGCTGGGTGGCCTAATTGTGGCCGTCATCGGGATCTATCATCGTGCAACCGGCACTAATCTTATTCAAGTCGGGGCTGGCGTTGCGCGCGTGCGCAGTATTTACGGTTCGCCAAATAATGTCGGGTTGTACCTTGGGCGGCTATACCCAATAGCATTGGCTTTGGGGTTGATTTTGAAAGATCGAACGCGCTGGTTGTATCTAGGTGTGGCGGGCATTTTGCTGACTACAATCTTGCTTAGCATTTCGCGCGGCGCATTGTTGTTAGGGATTCCAGCGGCTACAGCGATTGTCATTTTGCTTTGGCAGGGTAAACGGGCGCGCCGCATTTTGCTAGGTCTAGGTGTGCTGGGCATGTTAGCGCTTATTCCTGTAAGTCGCTTGCCGCGCTTTGCAGATTTATTGAACCGTGCGTCTGGGCCAACATTTTTTCGGCTCAATTTATGGCGTAGTACCTTACAAATGATCCGTGAAAATCCATGGACAGGTGTCGGGTTAGACAATTTCTTGTACGCCTACCGTGGTCGTTATATTGCGCCCCAAGCATGGCAAGACCCTGATCTTAGCCATGCACATAATTGGATCCTTGATTTTGCGTCTCGGATTGGTATTCCCGGTCTGTTGATGGTGTTACTTCTGCTAGGGCTAATTGTCTTTATGTTGTGGCAGGGGGCGTCCCAAACGCAGAACTTGTACCAACGCGCCATTATGATCGGCTTGTTAGGATCAGTAGCAGACTTTGCTGCCCATGGGCTTGTCGACGCTTCGTACTGGTTTGTAGATTTAGCGTTTGCCTTTATGCTAACAGCAGGGCTAAGCTGGATCTTTACAAATGCTTACCCTGCGGATGATACAATTTCGCAAAAACACTCTGTGCTGCGGTTTATGCCGGAGCGCACAGATATATCCTAAGAAATTTTTCAAAAAGGAATTTTTATGCGCGTTTTAATTACTGGCGGCGCTGGCTTCGTTGGCTCCCACTTATGTGAACGTTTTCTGGCCGATGGTCATCACGTGATTGCTATGGACAATCTGGTGACTGGTAGCATTGCAAATATTGAGCATTTGCTAGACCGCCCAGACTTTGAATTTATTCACCACAATATCTATCACTACATCAACCTAGACGAACCTGTTGACGTCGTGATGAACTTTGCATCGCCAGCAAGTCCTTCTAAAACCGCGCCTACTGGCTATCTTCAATTGCCAATCCAAACGCTCAAGGTCGGGTCAATTGGCACCATGAATGCACTTGGTGTTGCGAAGAAATATGGCGCTCGTTTCATGCAAGCGTCTACGTCTGAAGTCTATGGTGACCCGCTTGAACATCCGCAGCGTGAAACTTACTGGGGCCACGTTGATCCGATTGGTGTCCGCTCTGTTTATGACGAAGCTAAGCGCTATGCTGAAGCGATCACGATGGCTTACCATCGCGAACATGGTGTTGACACCCGCATCCTTCGTATTTTCAACACCTACGGCCCACGCATGGACTTGAACGATGGCCGCGTTGTGCCAAACTTCATTAGCCAAGCCGTTCGGGGCGAACAGTTGACGGTCTATGGTGATGGTCAACAAACGCGCAGCTTTCAATATGTGTCAGACCTGGTTGATGGCATTATGCTGTTGCTAGATAGCAATGAAAATTATCCGGTCAATATTGGTAATCCAAATGAAATTTCTATTTTGGACTTCGCGAAAGTTATCAATAAAGTAACTGGTAATGAAGCTGGCATTGTGATGAAAGACATGCGCACCGAAGGTGACCCACAACGCCGCCGCCCAGACGTCTCAAAGGCGAAAGATGTTCTCAATTGGGAACCAAGCGTTTCTCTTGAAGAAGGTTTGGGCCATACGATTGAATACTTCAAGTCAAAAATTGACGGATAAATACAAGTGAGTAATGCCAACTGTTGAAAAGCTGTGCTGGCTTTTCAATCTAGGTGGACTTACTTGGACTAAACGATAAATCAACTGTCAACGCGTCACCTGCGCGTAGCATGGCAGTTGATTTTCGTTTAACGCCTTCTTATCAACTCCTTCTATAATCAGAGTCGTGCGTAATTTGTTATCTCGCCGTTTGCCTGTTGCTTCCGCGCTATTGTTCATTAGCGTGCTTGTTGTGATTCTTGGGCAACGCGGCACGCTGACCCCAGTCCGTAATGCATTTGGAACTGTAATGGCGCCGTTCCAAACGTGGGGGGCTGGTATTTTCTATGCTGTCCGCGGCGATGGGTCTGAGGTGACAGGTGACCCTGAAATTGACCAACAAATTGCAGAATTGGAAGCTGAGGTTGAGCGGCTGCGGAATGAAAACGCAGAGCTAAAGGAAATTCAAGCCAAAGCTCGCATTCTTGAAGAACAGCTAGACTATGCGATTGAATATCCTGACCGTCAAGTCATCTTGGCCGATGTGATTGGGCGTGATCCAAGTCCATTCTTGAACTTCCTTATTGTGAACAAGGGCCGGAATGACGGCGTTGAGGTTGGGCAAACGGTTGTGACGTCTAGTGGCTTGGTTGGCGTTGTGCAAGAAGCGCCAACAACATATTCAAAAGTGTTGCTGATTACGGATCCATCTATGCGCGTTAATGTACGCTTGCAAGACGCCCGTGCCGATGGCTTATTGATTGGACAAACGAATGAAATTTTGCGTTTGCAATTTATTCAACAAGAATCTGATGCAGGGCCTGGTGAAGTTGTCGTGACTTCGGGGCTGGGTGCAAATTACCCGCCCGGTATCCCAGTTGGCACGGTTAGTTCAGTGCGCTTTCGCGAATCAGATGTGTTTCGTGAAGCTGAAGTTAAGCCATTCACTGATTTTGAAAGTCTAGAAGTCGTCCAAATTATTTCAAACTTTACGCCACTGGATATCAAAGATATTGATCAGGTCAATCAGCTGATCAATGATTTGGGGTCTTAAATGCGCAGTTTACCGCTAGGAATTGTGATTCTCATGGTCGCTGGCGTGCTGCAATCGAGTGTGGTTGCACAAACGAGTTGGCGTTTAGGGGCACCAGACTTAGTTCTATTGGCCGTGTTGGCTTGGAATTTGGTCAGTCCTCATAATGATGGTCTTGTCTGGGCGGCATTAGGCGGCCTGATTTTGGACTCAATGTCGCAAGGCCCATTTGGCGCAATGATGTTGGCCTTAGCTGTTGTGGCTGCGGTGGCAAGCTTTACAGAAGGGCGTTTGTTTTCATCTAGCTTTGTGTTGCCGCTTGTGGCAATTATTGTAAGTACTGCGCTATATCATGGCGTTTATCTCATTACTTTGTTGGTCACTGGGACATCCCTTTCCATTGGGTCTGTGTTTGCCCAAGTGTATTCAAACGCAATCTTCTTGAATTTATTGCTCATTTTTCCGGTTTTTTGGGTCGCTAGACGTTTTAGCACATCCATTTGGCCGCCGGTGGTAGAGAACTAATATGCATCGAGGAAGTCCCTATATCGAAGGCGCTCGCTTCTTTGTCTTCTACGTCATTTTGGCTGGCACGCTCTTCATCTTTGGGTTGCGTCTCTTACAGTTGCAAGTGTTTGACTACACTGACTACATTGCGCAGGCTAATGAAAACCGCACGCGCGACATTCTGATTCCAGCACCTCGGGGCGTGGTGTATGACCGCAACGGTATTCCACTAGCGCAGAACGTTGAGCAGTTCAACGTCACCATTACGCCGGCGTTGTTGCCATTTGACAACGAAGTTCAAATCCAACAGATTTACAATTTTATTTCTGAAATCACAGGTGTTCCGGTTCAGACCCCGCCACTCGATGCCGGGGAAGCGCGTGGGAACGAAATTGGGATTGACTCACCACCGCCGGGTATTAAGAACCTTGTTGATCTGCAAGACTCAATTGCGCCGTTTACACCTGTAACGGTTGCTCCAGATGTTGACCGCGAAGTTGCACTGGTCATTGGGGAGCGCAGCCGTGAATTACCGGGTGTTAGTGTAGAGGTATTTCCGGCTCGCAGCTATCCAACCGGACCGCTGACAGCTCACATTATTGGCTACACTGGGCCTATTCCACGTGAGCAGCAAGACTTCTATGAAGCGCGTGGCTTTGACACAACAAAAGACCGCATTGGCTATGATGGAATTGAATTTCAATATCAAGAACTGCTAGCTGGACGCCCTGGTAAACGGATTGTTGAACAAGATGTTGCTGGTGCTGAAATCCGCACGATTGAAGTTGTCAATCCAATTCCGGGTCAGAACATTTACCTTACGATCGATATTCGCTTGCAAGCCGCAACAGAAGCTGCGGTGCAGCAGATTATTGATACTGAAAACCGTGAACGTGAAGCGCGGGGGGCTAATCAAATTACCAATGGTGTGGCGGTTGCGATGAA
>JAHDBS010000548.1 GCA_020630225.1 Anaerolineales bacterium
ATAAATCCCCTTCGGCATGAAATGCAGTTGTCTCGACGAGAAATAAACTTTCTTTGTTTATCTGAAATAAAATTGATAACGAAAACAACGTTATAAGATCATCGTAGCTAATAATACTAAGAGGTTTGACGAAAAAAGTATTATTTTTAGCATTACCATGATGAAAAATACACCTCTCAAGCATTGGATGCAGTTCTTCCAAAACGCTACCAGCCGAATAATGTGTAATTACCATGGAAAAATAAGTATCTGCTAAGGCATGATGAGCTCGTAAGAGATGTTCTGGTGTTGGCGGATTCTTCAGTGCATCCCCGAAATACTCTAAGTCTTCTTTTCGATAGATTAGGAGTTTCTCAAAATGCGATATGTCTTTTATCGTGTCTCGTTTTTTCTTACTCATTGATTCACCTTAATGAATTTATTCTTCCTAGTGAATGTTCTACAAATTGTAATGGATTGTTACTTGTGGCATTTACCAGAATGCGCTCAAATCCATTATTGCGAATATCCTGCGCCATGCGTCGAATAGCAGGATTCGGGTCATCAAGCATTTCCATTATGTGATGCCTAATCCACTCTGGGCTCATTTGATCACCATACTTAGCATTACCCAACTCGCCATTTTTCCACTTAAATTCAGCAATAACCCAATCGCCATTGGCATTTTTATAGATTCCATCAATGCCGCGTTCACCGATATGATCGATTGCAGGGTACTCACCATTTCCTGGCGGATACCAACGGTTAAGACCGTGTTGTTCACGCAGAAATCTATCACATTGCAATTCACCTAGCGGCCCTCGGAACAACCGCGTTAGATGCGAATTACCGCTACTGCCACGTTTAAACTGGAACCACGTATCTGTGTTTGGATTCTCAAGAAATCTTAGTAATGTATCAGGCGCTTGACCAGAGTCAACTAGCGCTTCCTGATGCATTAATGCATAGTCTAACAATGCAAAATCATCATAGCGGTCAAGATTCCACATAGTGCTGCGGCTATTGCTTAGGAACGCCTGCGTTTTATTTGGATCTGTGTTCAAGAGAACACCCATCGCTCTTGGATATGCACTGATCTGCTCTATATCTTTGCCGATATCAACAAGTGCGCCAACTGCATCGTCCCCATGACGGCTAATGTAGGCAATCCAACTATTTGCAACCTGTGGATGCCGCTTCAAAATATCAACCAAATGCGGATTAGCATCTAGCACTCTTAATACGCTTGGGTCAGCTCTTTGAATCGCCTGTGCTAAGTTCGGAGACGCTCCATCCAACCTCCGCCCTAAAGTCGGAAACTTACGCCAAACCGCCGCAGCCAAGCCTCCTGCCATTTGACCCAAATTTTGAATGCCGTCAAAAATCGCGTCCGCTGCTGCTGTGCCCCCGCTAATCGCAGCGTCCATGGCATGTTTCCCAAGCGCCGCCAACGTCTCCAAATGACGCATGGCCTCGCTCAAGGCAACAGCATCGCCCTGAACGCCTAAGCGTAACAAGTCAAAGATTTGCTGTGTCAACACACCAAGTGTGACTTTAGCGGCTGGCCCCAACACTGCATTGAGCGCTTTCAAACTTGCCACTGCCAAATCGCCTGCAATTGCCAAATCAAACGGGCCATCCATCACAAGCCCAATGCCGCTTAGGAAGAAATCTGCTTTATCAACTTCTCGACCAGTAGCCCAGTTGATGGCTTGTTTTGCTAGGCTTGTGCCATCCCCCACAATCGGGATCAAGCTCCAGACAAATGCTAGCGTTGCCTTTTCTTTGTTGGACAGCGTGCGATCTGCCGCGTGGAAAGCGGCAATGTGCGTCAACAGTTCTGTCAATTCCGCAGTTGACAGTTCCTTATACGACTTCTGCCAACTGCCATCAGCATTCAGATATTTTGCTTTAGCGTCTGCAGGCAGGCTGTCGGCTAATCCATCCCAGAATTGCGTGGTTGAGAAGATGCCGCTGCTAGCACCATGCTCAAGATTGTCAATCACATTGATGAGCGACTGCCGCGCATAGTAGTCACTAATATCACTCGGATTCGCCTGCGCTGGGTCATTCGGTCCACCGCCCCCATCTACAACCGGCACATACACAACAGCTGGCAACTCTGGTCTGGTCGCGGTGCCGTAAGCTCCTCCTTCTGTTGCCCAGTCCGGGTACATTTGACGAATGACAGTCTCTTCAGAGACACCATAGTAGCCAGCAATGCTGCCCCAGGTTTCACCGGGGCGGACGTAGTGCTCAATAAGCTGCGCCGCGCCAACACCTGTTGGAGGTTCTGGATTCACGCTCGCGGGCGGCACAACCTCCTCCGTCGGCCAGGCATAGCCCAACGCCTCCAACAACAACTCTGGATCATCCAGCCCAGGATCACCGCGAGTTCATCGCCGGGGTGAATCAGGTCTGGGTCCATCAGACTGTTGAGGATTTGCATCACCTCAACGCTGGAGTCATAGTCGTTGGCGATGCCGCCCAGCGTTT
>JAHDBS010000071.1:0-8977 GCA_020630225.1 Anaerolineales bacterium
TGTGTGCTGTTCCAATTGCCATTTGCATTGCGGTTTTGCAAAATTGCTCGAATGGCCTGTGGTAACAGCGTGCTTTGCGGGTCTTTCTTAATCAGAGCAATGGTGGCGAGAGCCGTGGCGCGTTTATCTAAGCCCCAAAAGCTGGTGTAGGAGGGTTTTTCGTGCCAGATAGCACCAGCGGCTGAAATGTCAACGCGGCTATTGAGGTTGGCGAGCAACGCTGACGTAGCCTCGGAGCTAAGCGCATCGCTTGAACTGCTGAGTAACAATGCTTGGGCAAATACTGACAGCGCTTCCTGTTGCGCAAGAAGCGCATCAATATTCTCGCTAATTGGCCAATCATAGAATTGCCCGACATAGGTATGTAGTGCCAGTAAGTCTCGTTTCGCTTGCCCCGCTGTGCTTAGCGGTGCGGAGTCTGCTAACTGAGCCGCTTCCAATAACCAGTCCTGATCAGTTGGAATAAGCGGTGTTGTGAGGACTGCGCCACTCTGTTGCGCATGATGGATAGCAAGTAGGGTATATAGCGTGGTGTAAACATTCCCAAGTTCGCTATTTGGATACCAGCCCCAACTCCCGTCGCTGCGTTGGATACGGCTTAAGTGGTCAAGGTCTGTAGCAATTTGGGTGCGCATGTCGCCAGTGTCTTTGCCAAGCAGGTCAAAGGTGTCCACCAAAATGGAGTTGATGAGCAAGCGGCTTGCGGCGCGTTCTGTGCTTTCATAGGTCAATGGCGTTAATGCGGGCAAGGCAAGCGAGATGCTTTCCACAAGCGTTGGGCTAACTTGTAAGTCCAAGTTGCTGTCAGTAATTTCAAAGCGTTGTGGCAGCGTAATATATTCTGTTTGTGTGGACGCTTCTGTGAGAATACCGCTGGTGCCTACCACTTCTGGTGCCAGGTAACGATAGACCGGAAGCTCTTGATTTGGCCCGCTACCCACTGTTGGTTTACTTGCATCAGCATACTGTCCATCTAGGCTGGTCACGCTGAAGGTAAGGTCGACTTCGTTGACTGCCTCAATGTTGACAGGCCAGTTAACTGTTGCTTGGCCTTGTGGCGGCAATGTAATGAACTGCTCAATCTCTCCTAGATACTCGATCCCAGCGCCTTGTAATTGCACGCTAAGATCTAATTCAGTGTCAGTATTGTTCGCGACCAGCGCACTTAGGTCTAAGGAGTCGCCCTCTACAAAGAATCGCGGCGTATTAGGCCGAATGAGTAGTGGCAATTGCACGGTGAGCTGGTGCGTTGTTTCACCAACTAAGGTGTCTGGCGTAATACCACGGGCCGTCATCTCCCATGTGGTGAGGTTGTCTGGCAATGGCACTTCAACAGATGCTTGCCCGGCGTCATTCGTTGTGACAAATGCATTCCAATAGGCAGTGTTGGGGAAGTCATTACGCGGTTCGGCGGAGGCATTGCCGCCGCCTCCACCGCCACCGCCGCCGCCAGCGGGCGTACAAGCCCAAGCATAAATTTCAGGTGCTTCTGTTGGGGCCTCTAAATTGATGTTGCTGACTGTTGAAATGCCATTGCGCTGCTGGGCATAAAAACGCTGTAGCAGGCTGGACTGCGCAATATTGAAATCATCTGCGACTTGTAATAGTGCGGCATCCACTAGGGAGAGTGAGAACTCGGCGACAACGGGCTGATTGTTAGCGTCAGTTACCTGAATGTCATACTGTACAGTGTCTTGTGGGCTAGCTGTTGTCTGACTCGCAGCCAGCTCTACATTGAGTTCGTAGGCAGTTGTGGCCACAGGAATGTTGGTGCTGCCATGCGCATATTGTAATTGCTTGGTCTCAGGGTCTGTGCCGCTAACCATAGTAACGGCAACATAAATATTTGGCGCAAAGTCTTGCTGAATTGGCAGACTATATAGAAGCCCGGCTGGTGGAATAAGCCGCCGCTCTAATTGAAAAATATGACCGCGCTGTACAGTGATAATTGCTTCGGCATTTGTCGTAAGTGGCGAGGCAATTAGGATCTCTGCTGTTTCGCCTGGCGCAAACATTTCTTTATTGGCGACAAGATCTACCGTGTTACGACCGCCCCCAGACCAATTGGTGTAGGCTGCGTCATAGGCCCACATTCGGTCAGAGGTCGCCACAGCTTCACGTCCTTGTGAGTCGGTAATACTGGCACCCAGCCGATAGGTGCCAGCTTCCGGGTAAACATAGCTGATGGTCGCAATCCCGTCTGCATTAGTGGTGCCAGTGACATCTGCAACGGGCGTCCATTTTTGCTCCCAGCGCGTCCACTCTTTGACCCAACTGATGGAATATAACGTGAGGTTGACAGGTTTATTTGCCACTGGCTGTTGGGACGCATCTAGGACGACAATATCTGCTTGGCTAGGGTCAGACACCGGCTGAAATGAGCGGCTAGTTGCGATGCCAACAAATTGGTCGGTATGTAGATAGGCCGTTGTCCCTTGCGTAATCACCTGATCTCCATTCTCGTCAGTGACTTCAGCGCTGAAGGAGATTGTTTTGGATTCGTCTAAAGGGATGTCTATTGGCAGTTGTGCGTTCGCTTGTTGCAGACTCTCGGTTTCATAACTCCATGCGTTGCTAGTTGGGCGTGGTAGATCATTCCCGAAGTGATAGCGATGTTCACCTTGGTAGGCAAATGTAAACGGCTTGGCCTCTGCGGAAATCACAACGTCCGCTTGTTGCACAGGTGCGCCAAAGAAGTAATTGGCATCAAGCACATTTTGTAAATCTGCATAAGCAGTAAAGGTCTGAGGAAGTTGTAGATCAACAGAGAAAGTTGGCTTACGGAAGGTTTTGACGGATACCCTGCGTGAATATGATGTGCCGTTGATATTGAATGAAACGGTGTAACTGGCGTCAGTATAGTCTTCAGGGAGTGTGAGCTCGGTGGCAAAGGACCCGAATTCATTGAGTGTGAATGAGTCTGTTTGCGTGGTGCCATCGGCTATGGTGTAGGTCATGTCAACGACTTCGCCAACAGGTGCTGAATAGGCAAGGTCACGATTTTGTCGAATAATCCCTTTCAGGTAGATGGTGTCTCCTGGGCTGTACAGCGGTCTGTCAGTGTAGATATCAAACGTGTAAGGACGTTGGAGCGCGTAAGACTGATTGTTGTCGATGACCAACCCGAAGCGGTTTTGGGTTGGGTCAGACAGCACAGCAATGTAACGCTCATCCCGTAAGTCAGTTTGCCATTCTTCAAATGGAAAGCGTGCAATGCCATCTGCGTCAGAAAGCTGCGTGTCCGTAGCAACTAAGGTGTTGTTGGTGTCGTAACGGTACAGGGTGACAGGCTGATTTGTCAGAGGCAAACCGGTAGTACGGGCAACGGCCCAAACTTGAATTCCCGATTGTCCAATTTGAAAGGTCAGGTTGGTGTCTGCCACTTGTAAGTAACGTGACTGGACACGGGGCTGGCCTTCGCTAGTCAAGGAAGACTGCTGATACAAATATAGGCCAGATTGTAAGGGCGCTGTATTGTCGGTGAGTGGCAGTGGTTGCATCCCTCTTGTGCCAAATTGACCGACTTCATTTGTCCATTGCCGAACGGCGCGGTCGGGCGTGGTCATATACGCTTGAATGTTCTCCGCCCCATTCAGCCAAAGGTATAAATAGTCTTCAACGGAGAGCCAGTAAAGCGCGTTTTGCACTGTAGTCTGATTGCAATACTCTGCGTAATACGTTGGCGTCGCTTGGCTGTCAAAAATGAGACCTTGTTTGTTGGGTTTCAGGTCAGCTCTAGACTGCTCAATGATTTGCCCCGTTCGAAATGTCCAGACAAGATCTTCCCCTAGCGTATAGCCATATATATCGGTGAGGCCGCCATCAACAGTGACAGTAACGTCAGTGTCAAAGACGCCAGGAAGGAGCAGTGAAATGGACTGTGTTTGATAGTAGTTAGACTGCACGATAACCCCAGCATCTGGCTCAATGGTGAGATTGATTGTGTCTGGATCTACGGGGACATTGAAGGTGAGACTGGCGACTGCGCCGGCAGTTTCTCCGACTTTAGGCTGTTGCTCTATTAGGCGCAGTGGCGTTGCAGTGTTGAATTGGAATGTCTCTGAAAATAAGGAGCTGCCGTTTGTAGCGCGTAAATTGACAGCGACAGTAATGGTGGCATTATGCGGCAATGCCTCGTCTGCGCTAAACGTGACATATGTGTTTTCGCGACTAAAGTGTAGTGACCCTTGAATCGTTTCGCCGGTTGAGGCTGACACCTGTAGGTCTAAATTGCTAGGCTCAAAAATCGCTTGGTTGAAGCGGAGCGAGATGCTGCGGTCTAGCAGCACTTCAGTATCTTGATCACTAGGGTGCGTTTCGACAAGTTGAAGCGCTTCTACAAAAAAGTTGCCGGTTTGGCCAACTTCTAGTTCAACTCCAGTTGGGGCAATAAACGGTGCAACTGAGACGGTGTAATTCGTATTGGGCTGCAGCGCGGCAGATGGTATCCACGTGTATGTGCTGGTGTTGACCCAGCGCCCTTGACCTGGAATGTCAGGCGTGAAGGACAGTGGCTGTGGTAAATCTGCTGCATCCAGCATGTCTACGCCAAGCGGTACGACTGGATCAGTAAAAATGACGGTAATTGGCTGTGTAAGTGGTGCTGCCTCTGCGCCACTTGGAATGACTTCTGCAATTGCTAGCCCTGGCGTAGTTTGCAGGGCAAAAGAAGTCGGGTTTTCTAACGCCATGCCGTCTAAGTTAGTGGCTGCATCAGTGACGTTGATGACATAGCGCGTATCTGCGGCAAGGGCGGTTGTGGGTTGAAAGGTGGCTGTCTGTGCATCGAGCCACGTAAGGTCACCGTCCAATATGGGCGATATTTCTAGCGCCTTCTGCACCGAAGCTTGATCCATTGGCTGGTCAAAATATAAGGTGAGTTGGCTATCTCTAGCGACACGCTCACCAGCAATCGGTGCGAAGTCTAGCAGCGCCGGTGGCGTTGCTGCCGCGTGCTCTTCAGTAGCTAACGTTGGGACTGCTGTTGCGGCTGGAACAGATGTAGCTGAGTCTGGACTTGTTGTGCTAACTGCGGGGGCAGGTAAGGTTGGCGCTGTTGGTGACGGTTGAGTCGTACAAGCAGCAAGCAGGAGTAAGCTGCTAAGCAATAGAAATTTATTCAGGTGTCGCATTGTATTCGACTATAGACATCCTGAAATCGGGCGTCAATAGTAATCGAATGCAAAGTAACTGAACGGTAACTTTTATGCGCTTGCTTGTGTGTCTTGAATGGTGTCGTCAAGTTGCGCTAAGGCTTTGCCAATGACAGACTTGGCGGTGCTTTCAATGAGGCGTTGCCCGACACTGGCAATGCGCCCCCCAATGTTGGCTTTGCCTGTGTACTGAATTTCAGTGTGGGCGTCATCAACGGCAGTGAGATTGACTTCACCACTTGCTTTGGCTTGTCCGAGCGGTCCCTTGCTGCTGATGGCAAGCGTGTAGCTGTTAGGCTCGGCGATGTTTTCAATTTTGATGGTGCTTTTGAAGGTGCCTCCAACTGGCCCAACTTTGACCTTCATGACGCTGGCATATTCATTCTCGCCGATTTCTTCAATTGACTGTGCGCCCGGTAAAACCGTCACCAAAATATCTGGATCTTGGAGCGCATTCCAGACGGTTTGTTGTGGCGCGTTAAATGTGTATGTCCCTTGAATTTTCATTGTGTGTTCCTTAGCAAAATCGTGCGGAAATTTTAGCAGGCTCAGTCTCCAATCTGGAGCACAACAACGCCAACCCGCTGCTCGGTTTCCACACGATGATGCGCCTCTGCCGCTTGCGTCATGGTGTAAACACCATCCAGCGGCGCCACAAGCTGACCGGCTTCGATCATCTCTTTGAGGGCGTGTAATTCAGCTTCTGTTTCGCCAGCAAATGCAAACAGCACAGTTTTATCTGTAAATCGCGTGGTAATAGCAGACCGCAGCATTTTGAAGAAGCGAGGATTACCCAACAAATAGCGCCCATTTGGATTAAGTCGCTGCAGACACTTGCTGTAAGGCGTGCTCGTCACCATATCGAAAATGACGTCATAAGACTGGTCCATTTGGAGGAAGTCTGTCTTGGTGTAATCGATGTAATGATCCGCGCCCAATTTCATCACCATGGCACGCTTATGCGGACCATCGACGCCAGTGACTTCTGCACCAAAGGCTTTGGCGATTTGCACCGCATAGTTGCCAATACTGCCGCCTGCGCCAGTGATAAGAACTTGCTCGCCGGGTTGGATGTTCGCACGCCGCATGTAGTGCAGCGCATTCAGAGCACCTAGCGGAATGGCTGCGGCCTCTGCAAACGACATGTTGTGCGGCATGGGAACGAGGGTTGCACTTTCTGGAAGGCAAACATATTCGGCGTAGGCGCCACGGTCAAATCCAGTGCAGCCAAAAATGGTATCGCCCGGCTTATAGCTAGTGACCGCGCTACCAACTGTTTCAATCTCACCCGCAAAATACATTCCCAGGATTGGCTGTCTAGGTTTGGTAATTCCAGTTGCGAGCCGCAACGGGAGCCAAGTCCACTTGACCGGCAGTTTGAAACTGCGAAACTCACAGTCCGTCTTGGTGGCCTCAACTGCGCGAACGCGGATCAAGACGTCTTCTGCAGTAGGTGTTGGTTTCTCAACCTCAGCAACATGGAGAACTTCGGGCGGGCCATATTGTTGATAAACAATCGCTTTCATCAGTCTTCGTCTGCAAACATTGCCACGACTCGCGTCCAGCTACCGCTGCCGCCTGTCAACTTGACTGGAAAACAAGAGACTTTGAAGCCGGTTGGGCGTGGCAATTGATCTAGATTAGCGAGTTTTTCAATCTGGCAATATTCAAGATCCCGCCCGACGCGGTGGGCTTCCCAAATCACAGCGGGGTCGCCGGTGGCTTTGTAGCGCTCTTTCATTGCCCAAAAGGGCTGATCCCAACCCCATGTATCAATGCCCATCACGCGAATGCCTTGTGCGATGAGCCAGCGCGTGGCCGCTGCACTCATGCCCGCGCCTGCTTGGAAATACTCGGCTTTGCCCCACAGCTTGTCTGCATCGGTTTGGATCAAGACAATGTCGCCTGCATTAAGCGTGTAGTCGATCTTGTCTAACGCTGCTTTTACATCTTCCACGCTTATCAATCCACCGCGTTCTTTGTGGCGCATATCAAGCACAACGCCATCACCATAGAACCAGTCCAATGGCAGTTCATCGATGGTGCGGGCGCGTTGCCCGCCAGTTGTGGGGAAGTAATGCCAGGGTGCATCAACGTGCGTGCCGGCGTGCGCAGTCAACGTGACCGTATCATTTGCCCAGCCGAGACCATCGGGCAGATCGGACATTGGCGCTTCGAAAAAGCCCGCCATAAATGCGGCGCTTTCTGCGTGTGTTTGGTGTTCGACTTTGAGAGGGATAGGCTCACTAGGCGAGTCTTCAGTAGGCACGTTGAGGTCATAGAGCTTCATAGTGAATCTAGTGTAGTCATGCGCCACTTCATGTCAAGCGTGATCATCTGCAACTGCGAGGGCAGCCTAGCTGTGCGCATTAGATTGGACCAATCTTTGAATATTATTCCGGTCCTGAACACCACGCCAAGATTGATCCAATCTGAATTGTGAACGAAAGCACTTAATCGTCCCCATCCGTAATTATTTTTTCTGCAACGTCTCTGGAATCCCCCAGATAAATATAGCGGCGCCAACAACGCCGAGCGCTCCCGCCACAAAAGCTGAGGTGCTTAGGACAAACGCACTGCCAATCACACCGATGAAGGTAGGTGTGAGCGCAAAGCTGAGGTCACTCGATAACCGTAGCAAGGATAGGAATTCGCTACGCCCTTTCTCCGGTGACAGATCTGCGCCTAACGTCAGCATGGCTCCAGAGCTAATGGTGTTCCCTAAGCCAATAATCGAATTGGCAATGGTCAGCCCGACAAAGCCGCCCGCAAATGGGATGAGCACGATGCCAAAGACCTGTGTCAGGATGGACGGCACAATGGCCCACTTGCGGCCAAATCGATCCATAATGTGGCCTGAGGTCCAGAAGAAGGCGGTATCAAAAGCGCCGCCAATTGTTTCAACTAACCCGATGACATCGACTGGCATGCCGAGCGAGTCGCCAACCAGCGGAATAACGGTTCGCGGGGTTGCGCGCACTAGTTGCATGAAGAATTGCCCCAGCCCAGCAATGCTGATAATGCCGATGTTGTCTTGCAATACCGTCCACAGTTCAACTAATGCTGATCCACTTGCCTTGGGCGAGTCGAGGGTCTGGGCTGGCATGAAGAGCAAGATGGAGATGAATCCGAGTAAGACGCTGGTGCCCATGAGCCCAAAGCCAGCGTTGAGGCCAAACCGTGCTGCTAACCAACCGCCGATGAGAGGCCCCAAGACTTTTCCAAGTCGATGCGTCCCGCCGAGCCAAGTGAGTACAGAGCCGCGCGATTCATTTTTCGTGGCATTGGTGGCATAAGAGTGCCGCGCAAGCCCATAAACAGACAAACTGAAACCAGCAATTAGCCGTAGCGCTATAAAGACCGGAAAGCTGATGGCCCAATACAGCGCAAACGAGCTGATGCTTAGGACGAGTGCGCCAGCTAACATTGCGCGGCGCGGAGTCGTGTAGTTGAGTAAGATCCCGCTTGGCAGTTCGCCTAGCATAAGGCCAAAAAAGAATGCGCCGGTGCCAATGCCAATCTGTTGTAATGAGTAAGACTGTGCGCTGAGATACAGCGGAATGATTAGGTTTTGAATTGCCATTGTTGAGGCAAGTAAAAACCCTGGCAGGTAAAGCGAAAGAATAAAGGGCTGGTGTAGGCTGCCAGCGCCGTTAGGAGAAGGTGTTTTCAAAGGTTGTGCTCACAGCTAAGCGTCTGGCAAAGTGTGGCACAGTCCTAGACCCATTGCAAGGGAGAGGATTTATTAATTGTTGAACTGCTTAATTGCTGAATGATTAATGGGACGGCATTAGGTCCACGTGTCGTTTACGCACGTTTGCTGG
>JAHDBS010000071.1:9077-13642 GCA_020630225.1 Anaerolineales bacterium
ACAACCACCAACGTTTCAGCGTCACTGTGCTCGGCTTGGGTGATCACAGCTGCGGTAGTTGCGCCCACAATAAACCCATCGTTGTAGGCATAAATGCGGCGGCCAAGGTCAACCAAGGTGTCCGGATCTGCACTATACATGTTGTCACGGCCAATGGCGTCTAAGTCTGCAATGGGTGGTTTAGAGATCCACGCGAGGTTACGCATGCCTTCGACGCGCTTTTCACGGTCGACCGTGTTTTGAACAACGCGCAGATCTACACCAGTGCCGTGTAGGGCGTGTGCAAATCCAGTAGAGGTGCCACCAGAGCCGAATGCGACCCAAACTTCTTGCACGTCTGGCTGTTGGCGCAGTAATTCCGGCGCAGTATTGTCAAGATGTGCACGCCAGTTGTTGTCATTAGTGAATTGGCTCGCCCAGAAATATTGATCCGGATCAACTTTCATCTTGGCGGCCAACATCTTTGTGGCTTCATCTGTGCCACCATCGGAAAAGAACAGCTTTGCGCCAAAGTCTTCTAAGATCTCGCGCTTTTGGGCGCTTAGCGTACTTGGGCTGTAGTTGTGATATTCCAACCCCAATTCGTGACAGACCCACGCTAAGCCAATGCCCGTATTGCCAGACGTGGATTCAGCAATGACAGTGTCTTGGGTGACGTCGTCGCTAAGAATT
Source organism: Anaerolineales bacterium (assembly GCA_020630225.1). Classification (GTDB taxonomy): domain Bacteria; phylum Chloroflexota; class Anaerolineae; order Anaerolineales; family UBA6668; genus JAHDIM01. Next base: position 9,750 of record JAHDBS010000071.1, read on the forward strand.
GCTTGTAACAGCATATTGAGCGCTGGACGATCTTTGATGCTGCCGGCTGGGTTCAAGCCTTCTTCTTTCATGTAAATGAAGCGGTCTGGCGTCAGCCACAGCTTCCGAATGGGCGTATTGCCAACAAGAGCAGCAAGCTTAGTGACTTTGGTTTTGAGCGAAGAGTTGTTCATCGTAAGAGTTTTTGTGTACCTATAAGAAATGAAAGGTGGGCTTGCAGGTGCAGTTGCGTCTTTCAAAAAATCGATGACAACAAAAAAGCTCAGGCTTATCCCTGAGCTTCAAAAGTTGAGGCTATTCAGCGATGGGCCTGTGCACATGCAAGGTCGCCACCGCGTTTTGCTTGGTTATAAGTTTGTAATCACCTTTATCCAAGCACGGAGCATCGACCCATGTGAGGGTTGCGACAACAACAGCAAGGACAACAACAGAGTTGGAAGGTGGAATTCATCATAAATAAGAACGTTTTGTTCGACAGTTATATTTTATAGCTTAATGCGTTTGCTAGTATGAGAAATGTGTCACAAAAACCAAGCTGTAACGGTTTGTATATCCTGCTATGACCATTAGCCGATGTGCTTTTCAAAAAAGCGACTGTTTGGATCAGGTTGATAGTCTCCAAACGGCGCAATTTCAACAAACCCAACGCTGGTATATAACCCAATTGCAGCGTCTGAATAGATCCCAGTCTCCAAACGCAGTACATGCACACCATGGTCTTGCGTGTACGCTTCCAACACCGTGATGAGTTGTTTGGCTAATCCTTGGCCTTGGAATTCTGGGCGGACATACATGCGCTTTAGCTCCCCATAGGGCGCTGCTGTGTCTAGATCTATTAATTGGACACCGCCACAGCCTGCGATCTTACCGTCTACCCGAATGATGTGAAATGCGACTTGCTGCGCAATGAGCTTGTCTACACTGTAGCCATGTACGCTTTCTGGTGGGTATGGGGCGCTAAGAATAGCGGTGAGTTCATCAACAAGGGTGATGATTTCAGGTGTGTCGGGATGTTCAATGGCGATAGAGATTGGCATAAAGATATGGTAATCGAGGTTTAGGATTGCGTCTTTGGCGGTTGCTCAGAAATAAGTAGCTGCCAAATTGGTAACGATTAATTATTATTTCGTCCTGCGTTTGCTCCCTGCACACCCCAATGCTATTATTGACCCAAACTAACATTAAAGTATTCGCTGGCAGCTGTTCCAGCCATGACAAAAATACAGCAAAATTTGCGAGGATAAGATGGCAGAAAAACGCGACGAAACCGGTAATACCTTTTCTTCTTTTTTAGACAAAGTCCGTGTCTTTGGCGATGGCTTCCAAGATGATGAGCCATTACAGCCGGGACAAGTCAAACCAGGTACATCTCCCTCACAACCAGTGCAGCGCGTAACGCCGAGCGCTAGCCAAGGTGTCGTTCCGCCACCTAAGGTGCAATCGGACGCAGCTAACAAAGCTGATAGTAATGATCAGCCGCGTCGGGCACAGCCTAGCCGCATTCGCCCTGCAGGCAATCCACCGCCACCGCAAAAGCCGCCAAGTAACACTGCTGCGAGCGGAGGCAAAAGCATCTGGGGCCGCAGTTGGGATTGGTTCCAAAACATCGCGATTTTATTCTCGCTCCTGATGAACCTACTCCTCATTGCAGGTGGTGTGCTGCTTTGGCGTCAATATCAGGCAAATAAAGAAATTCTGAACGTCGTGCAAACATTGCCCGAGACTGAAATTCAACCGCTTGTAAAAGGGATTTCTGATGGGTTTGAAGCCATGAATTCTTCAACCATCACCACGACAATTCCAATCAACGAAATTGTTCCAATTTCACTAGACATCCCAGTACAGCAAACAACTGTGATTCAGTTGACGGAACCAATTTTGTTGAACGATTTGCCAGTAACGGTGCGCTTGCTAGGTGAAGCAGGGACAATCAATGGGATTACGGACATCACGTTGCCAGAAGGTACGTTGTTGCCCATTGCGCTGGATATGAATATCCAAGTCACTGACAGCATTCAAGTGGCGTTCCCAGTTGATGTGGCCATTCCAATTAGCGACACCGAACTGAGCGAAGGTCTCATTGGGATCCAAAAGTCATTTGATGACCACCTTGATGACCCACTTGCAGAATTGACGGGTAACGAAGAAGTTATTCCTGAAGACGAATAAACCGATAATTGTTTAGGACTTTGAGAGCGTTGATTGTTGCTTATAAGCGACGTGACTTGTAAAGCTCTCAAAGTCCTCTTTTTTTAATCACTTATGACACAACGCTACTGCGACTACGAAGGCTCTGACTACCAAAGCGTATTTTGGGAAGAAGGTGGCCGTGCCTATGAAGACCGTGCTGAACGCGCTGTACTTAAAGATCTGCTCCCAACGTCTGGGAAGCGGATGTTGGAGTTAGGTGCTGGGGCTGGCCGCCTGACGAACGAGTTCCATATGTTCGACCAAGTCGTGCTGATGGACTACAGCTTTACGCAAATGCAGCAAGCCCGCGCGCGTTTAGGCGATGCAGATGGCCGCTACAAGTTTGTCGCTGCGGATGTATACAGTCTGCCATTTGCGCCGGGTCTCTTTGACGCCGCCCAAATGGTGCGGGTTATTCATCACTTGGAAGAGCCTGAAAAAGCCATGGCGCAGATCCGCGCGGTGTTACAGCCTAACAGCGCGTTTATTTTGGAATTTGCAAACAAGCAAAACCTGAAAGCGATGCTGCGTTATGCGGTTGGAAAGCAAGACTGGAGCCCCTACACCTTGGAGCAGGTTGAGTTTGTGGAAATGAACTTTGACTTTCATCCAAAGTCAGTCAAGTCATTGCTAAAAGACGCCACGTTTGATGTAAAAAACATTCGACCCGTGTCGCACTTCCGTTTTGGCCCGCTCAAGCGCACAATGCCGCGTGGCCTACTCGTTGGTATGGATTACGCCATTTCATCGACAACTGGTAACTTATTCCAAGTGTCACCTAGCGTCTTTGTGCGTTCTGATGCCGATGCCTCTGGTGCAGCCGCAAGCGCTGATCAATTCTTCCGCTGCCCAGCCTGTGGCACCACCGATGTCACCGAAACAGATGCCAGCGTGGACTGCAACGCAGACGCTTGCGGCAAGCAGTGGCCCATCCGCGATGGGATCTATGATTTCAAGACGCCGTTGTAGGTGCGAAAAGAGAACACGATTGAGAAAGGCATCCAGATGGATGCCTTTTTGATTTAAGCCGAGTTTGCCTAGATGTCTTCTGCAATGACAGGCGCAACTGATTGAACAGGGTAATTGGCAATGTCAGCTTTGATATTGCTGTCAGGGTAAGTGAAGTGGACGTAGAGCCAGATCAAAAAAGAGCCGGTGAGCATGGCGATGATGCCCATTAGTCCCGCTTCAGGGCCAAATGCGCCGCCAGTCCATAATGCTGGGCCGCCTTGCTCAATCGCGATAAATGTTGGGCCGGCATTGGTGCCGCTTACGGGAAAGCCAAATACGTTACCTTGAAAGAAATTCCACGTGACATGCAATCCAATTGGAATAGCGATGTTCTTGGTAAGGATGTAGCCTAGCCCAAGGAAAATCCCGGCAAATGAAATATTGATTGTGCTAATCAGGGTGGAGTTCGGATTTCCAGCGTGCAAGATGCCGAAAATCGCAGAAGAAATGATCGTCGCAATAACCACTGCACCTCGGTCACCAAGTTTCAGGAAGCGCAGCCCTTCCGCCATATTCGTCAGCTGGTAGCCGCGTGAAAACAACTCTTCATAGTAGCCGACAGCCAGAAACAAAATTAGCGGGCCAAGAATGGCAATTGAAAATGGATAATCGATGCCACGGGTTGCGAATGTATCTGTAATCGTCAGCCATCCCAGTGATAGCTCAACCAGAAAAATAGCCAACATGAGGCC
>JAHDBS010000071.1:13742-15591 GCA_020630225.1 Anaerolineales bacterium
CGCTCGAAAACGGCGCTCAGTTGTATTCCAGAAAATGTTTCGCAAAGTCTCCATATGCTTAATAACGGATTGGTGCAAGGCAAGTTGCGCTATTTTGCTGGCGAACTTGCGCATCCTTTATAATTTTCAAGATGTTTAATTATGATCTAATTGCCACGGAAGGCGCGGCGCGTGCAGGGACCTTCCATACACCGCACGGGCCAATTGAAACCCCAGTGTTTGCGCCAGTAGGCACACTTGCGACGGTAAAGTCGTTAACACCCCATCAGGTCAAAGACTTAGGGGCGTCACTCATTCTGTCCAATACATATCATTTGTATTTGCGACCAGGCGATGAACTTGTGCGTGACTTTGGTGGCGTTCACAACTTCATGCGCTATGACGGCCCGATGTTGACCGACAGCGGCGGCTTCCAAGTATTTTCACTTGGCGATATCAATACGATTGACGATGATGGCGTCACGTTCCGGTCGCATATTGATGGCAGTAAACATCGCTTTACGCCAGAAGTGGCAACGCATATTCAAAATAACTTAGGGGCGGACATCATTATGGCGTTTGACCAATGTCCAGACCCCTATGACCGCGCGATTAATGAGTTGGCATTAGAGCGAACACACGCGTGGCTTAAGCGCTGTGTTGACGCGCATCAGCGTCCGCAAGATCAGGCCTTGTTTGGCATTGTGCAGGGCGGGACATTCAAAGACCTGCGGGCGCAGTCAGCAGAGTTTGTTGCGGCGCAAGATCTCCCAGGGAATGCAATTGGCGGGCTGTCAGTTGGCGAAAGCAAGCCTGATATGCATGCGATGCTAGAGGTGGTTTGTCCGATTTTGCCTGCAAATAAGCCGCGTTACCTGATGGGCGTTGGCTCCCCAGAAGATTTAATCAATGGCGTGTTGCGTGGCGTTGATATTTTTGACTGTGTGCTGCCAACGCGATTGGCGCGTAATCAGAGTGCGATGACGCGTACTGGTCGTCTCAATATGCGCAATCGCCCATTTGCGCGGGACGAAAAGCCAATCGAGGAAGGGTGCCAGTGTTACACCTGTCAGAATTTCACACGAGCCTACATTCGTCACTTATGTGTCAGCAAAGAAATGCTGGCCTCTACACTGCTCAGCATTCACAACTTGCATACGCTCGTGCATATGATGAAAGAAGCGCGCCAGCGCATTATTGAAGGGACGTTTACGGCTTGGGCTGAAGACTTCTTGGCGAATTATCGCGTTGCAGGACCACGCAACTAAGCGCAAACCGAAAACACAGTGTGCGGCGTTGTAAGGTAAACTATGCGACAGCAAACACTGAAAACGAAAGATTTTTATGACTACTGTTGAACTTACAGATTTTGGGAAAGATATTTACGGTGCTGAAGAGACTACGATTGACTCTTGGTACGCTTATGGCTATGCGCTAATGGCGATTGCCGGAGCCGATGACAATCTGTCTGACCGCGAACTTGGTTGGATGATGCGTCACTTCCGCAAAGCCGGGACGCCAGACGATGTGCTCCAAGCATGGGCCGACTATGACTATCGCAATGCTGACTTGGACAAGCTAATTGGCCAAATCCGCTTTGGCGAGCCGCGCCATCACGTGCGCATTTTGCTTTACGATGCCATTCAAATGACCCGCGCTGACCGCATTACGGGCGCAGAAATGGCCGCAATTGACCGCGCTGCTGAATTGCTCCACATTGACTCAGTGACAGCTAACATGATTTTGTCACTTGTCGAATTGGAACGCACCTCTGCTTCCATGCGCCGCGCACTGTTTACATCTGAGTAAGCAGCACTTCGCTTAATATAAAAAGCCATCGGGTGAAAATACCGATGGCTTTTTTATTTAA
>JAHDBS010000549.1 GCA_020630225.1 Anaerolineales bacterium
CTGGCCTTAGACTCGCCCAATCGCATCGCGCGCGATACAGCGCTACTCAAGCAATATCATGCTAGCCTGTGTAGCGCTGGCATCAAAAACTATTCGTGGTCACAATGTTTATGGGACTATCAGTTTTCACTACTAACAAGTCTATTTCAATCGCTGTTTCAGAATAGTCTTGTTTGGTTTCAAAAGACGTTAGCAATTGCAAAAGAGTGGCAAAGTTTTGCGTTGTTAGGCTGACAACCTGTCTTAAAAACAAAGCGGGGGTCTTAAGGCGAACTCCAGGTTCGTCAGCCCCCCGCTTTGTGCACAGTTAGAGGCTTATATCACGCCGTCTGGTGCGCCGCCGCGCGTGAAAATCAGGCGATCTTTTTGCGAGAGATCAGGGTTGTAACGGTAGCCTTCATCTGAAAAGTTCTTCAACCCTTCAACCGAGCTAACACGCTTTTCAAGTAAGTAACGCGCCATAAAGCCGCGGGCTTGCTTCGCAAAGGTACTCACCAGTTTATATTGTCCATTGCGCCACTCTCGGAAATTGACTGACACAATGCGCACATCAGGTAATGCCTTCGCACGAATGAGACGGCCATACTCTCCAGACGTTAGATCAATTAGGACGTTGTCACCTTGTGCTTCAATCGCACTGAGTAAAGCCGCATCAATTTTGTCCCACCAATAGTGATACAAATTCTTTGCACCTGGCGGATCAAATTTAGCTTTGAAGTCCAACCGATAGGGCTGGATCAAATCCAGTGGGCGCAGCATGCCATAGAGGCCGTTGAAAATTCGCAGATGGTCTTGTGAGTAAGCCAAGGTATCTGCATCAAATGTTTCGGCCTTGAGACCGGCATAGACGCTGCCCTTAAACGCGTGGATTGCTGGCTTTGCAACCGCAGCTGCGTGCGGGAATTCCCAAGCAGCAAAGCGCTGTACATTCTCTGCTGCTAATGCCTCGCTCACCTTCATTTTGGCAATAATGTCAGCGGCGGACCACCGCTTCAATTCGGACATCAGCAGTTCAGCGTCTGTTCCGAAAATTGGCTGCGTTACGTCGGCAGCAGAAGATTCAGACGCAAAGTCGAGCGTTGTAGAAGGTGAAACGGTAATTAGCATGCGTCAAGAATTTCAGCAGCGTTGACAGTATTGACCAGCAAATAAGCAATTGTCATTGGCCCTACCCCACCTGGAACAGGTGTAATGTGGCTTGCAACGTGCTTAACACTTTCAAAATTTACATCACCAGCCATGCGTGCTTTACGGAACAGGCTAATTTTGTCTTCTTTTGAAATTTCAGGCGCGTCGTCCGCCTTGAACCAAGCCTTTTCCGTGGAAAGCTGCAGCACACCTTGTTTGCGGCGCCCGCCCTTTTCAGACTCATCCGCCCGATGCGCAACAAAGTTGTCGCCTGTTTCAGCACTGACATAAAGCGTATCCGCCGGATGATCGACCCAGACATCATTGATGCCAACATCAATCACGTAGGCATCCAGCTTGACCATGTTACCTTCGATCATTTCGCCAACCCCAGCCGCCATGACAAGAATGTCCGCCGTGCGGCAAATTTCAGCCAGATCTTGCGTGTGGGTGTGGCAGACGGTCACGGTTGCATCCATATTGCGCAGCAACTGTGCGACAGGCGAACCAACTAGGTTCGAGCGCCCCACGACAACGGCATGACTACCCGCAATTTGGGCACCATATTCTTCTAGCAACCGAATACACCCTAGCGGGGTACAAGCAGTGTGGAAGGGTTCGCGGTCTTTCATCGCAAGCAGTCCAATATTCATTGGATGCAAGCCATCAACGTCTTTTTCAGCCGAGACGAGGTCTAGAATGTCATGCTCATGCAAGTGCGCTGGCAGCGGCAATTGCACCAGAATGCCAGAGACATCAGGAGCTTCGTTTAGTTCTGAGACCAGTCTTTCAACTTCAGACTGCGTTGCGGTTTCGCTCAACTGATAGCCACGCGTTTCAATGCCAACTTCGGCACAGGCTTTATGTTTTGAGCGCACATAACTTGCCGATGCGCGATCATTGCCAACTAAAACTGTTGCCAAAAGCGGCGCAGATTTACCGCTATCCACGCGTTTGGCGACTCGTTCAGCCACCTCGGCCCGTACTTTTTCAGCGACTGCTGTTCCATCGATTATTGTTGCTGTCATAGGAGGATATTTTAGTTGGTAAGTTGGTTGGTTGGCTAGTGATTCAAGCGCGCGTACATGCTACTTTTTGTTAGATGTATATTGCATTCTTTGGATTTTCCAAATTCGGATGGTTACCTCGTAAACTCGGCAAGGTGACGCCGAAAACAAATCGATTTCACATAAGACGTTCCATATCTACACTAAGTTTGCGTATACAACTATTTGAGAGGTGTGCCTAGAATCGAGATTCGTCATGCTGTCCGCAGGTAAGGCTTGCCGCTACACGTTTGCGCTGACTAGAAGCCTTAAAACTATCGCGTGTG
>JAHDBS010000550.1 GCA_020630225.1 Anaerolineales bacterium
TGAAAACTCTGATTTGAAAACATATTTGTTGGCTACAGCTTTGGATCTGGGTTAAGCGTGTTGTCGTCGGCTTCCATCATTAGGATGCGGGCGACTGAGGAGGCGTGGCGAAAGATCATTGCTTCCTGATAGTCAGGATCTGCTAACCAGTCCAGCACGTGTTGTTGTGAAGGGAATTCCAAAATCACCATGCGGTCTTGATAAGGGTCGCCTTCTAAGGTGGTGACTGCGCCACCGCGAGCTAAGAATTTCCCGCCGTATTTGGCAACAATTGGCGGGGTGCGGTCGGTATATTTTCGATAGGTGTCTGGGTCATCAATGGCCATCATTGAAACGACATAGGCGGTCATAGCAAAGCTCCTTTGTTTTGCGTTGTGTGGATTGAAATTGTAGGGCGTTTGCTAAGATAAAGAAAATTACTCTTTTTTAGAAAAACAATTAGTAATACTTATGCTTAGAAATCTAGATCGTCTCAAAGTCTTTTATCATGTCTACAGTCATCAAGGTATTACGGTTGCTGCGAAGACCATGAATGTGACGCAGCCCGCAGTCAGCCAGGCGTTACAAAAACTAGAGCAAGACATTGAAGCGCAGTTGTTTGTCCGCCATCACAAGCGGCTTATTCCGACGGCAGCTGCGGACCGATTGTTTGCGACTGTTCAGCCGTTTTGGACAGATCTTGAAGGTTGTCTCAATGCAATCCAACGCGGTAAGGATCAACCGTTTGGGACACTGCGGATTGGTTCACCCTTGGAGTTTGGCAAGACTTACTTTCCAACAATTGTTGCGAGTTTTCGGAGCCTATATCCAGATGTGACGCTGGAACTCACGTTAGGCGATCAGGACAAGCTATTGACGCGTCTTGAAAATGGGGCGCTCGATTTTGCTTACGTGGATATGTATCAGACGCAGCAGCAGTACTTTGGGGATTTCAACGCCTTTCAGATTGAGCCGATCACAGAGGAAGAAATTATTCTTGGCTGTTCGCGAGACTATTATGCGCAAGTAAATACTCAATTGCTTTCAGCAGAAGTATTGTGTGGCTGTGATTTTGTTGGCTACCGAGAAGATCTACCCAATGTGCAGTCTTGGTTTCAGCATCACTTTGATGTGACCAGATTGAACATTGAACCAACATTTGTAATCAACAGTCATCAAGCGATTGTGGCGGCAATTCAGGCCAATTTGGGATTAGGGATTATTGCGTCCCATTTAGTGCGCGCCCAGCTTGAGGCAGGTGAGATTGTTGCGATTCGAACTGGGACACCAGAAATTCGGAATCAGATTAGCTTGGTGCGTTGGGCAGAAAAAGAGGAATCCTTGGCGGAGAAAACGTTCCAGCGGTTTTTTCGAACGCAGCTGCCATGGAAGTTGGATTGAGTGGGTTTGGGTGCTGCTCGTCCTCTGATAAAGCCCCATATCGTTCTGCTAGCTGAAGCGTAAGAGTATGTGTCATCCCGGACGCGTTCGCATGACCTTAGGTAGTCTGGCTGGTTCGGCGTCAGGGATCTCTTCAATACCAACGTAGTAAAACTGCGAGCTCTCATAATGAGATCCCGCGCACGCAGACTAATTTTAGACTTTATTTTTGCGCGTTCGTGCGCGGGATGACACCAAATCTTAGGTGTCGGCTCTCAGAATTATTTTTGTTGATGCTATTCTGAGGCACTTAGAATTGTCCTCATCGCAATAATTTCAAAACAACCGTCGTCCCTTCATCAATCGCGGAGTCAATTGAAAACTCTGCATTGATCAACTCTGCGCGTTCTTGCATACCGAGCAGGCCAAAGTGATCATCACGGGCTAAGGCTTCTATGATTTGTTGGTCTGGAACGGTGAACCCCTTACCATCGTCTTCAATGGTAAGCCGCACAAACTGTGGTGCAAACTCAAGCACAACGCCAACTTGAGAGGCTTCAGCATGCTGCCGGATATTGCTCAAAGCCGCTTGGGTAATGCGGTAAAACGCGAGTTCAACGGACTCGCTTAGGCGCACTTCTTTCCCTATCACATCGAACTCAACGAGTTCATCACCTTGTTCGCGGGTGTCTTTGACCAGTGTGCGAAGAGCGGGCACCAGCCCGAGCTCATCCAAGTAAGTAGGGCGTAATTCTCGAATTACGCGGCGGATGTTGCTAATGGTGCCATCTAGTAGCGTTTCAATTGTCTTTAGATCATTGGCGACGGGAGCGCTGGCGTAGTCAAAGGCGGCTAGCTCTACGCGTTGATGCAGTGCAATCAGCTGTTGAATGGTGTCATCATGTAACTCGCGTGCTAAGCGATGCCGCTCCGCTTCCTGGCCGCGTGTGACGGCATCCGCATAAGTGCGCATGGCCTGATTGGCATTCTGCTGCCGACCAACCGTACGCTCTAACTGTCCTTTTTCTTCCTCTAGTTCTAGCGACTCACGTCGCCGCCGCATGGTGTAAATTGTGAGCCCAACTGCGAGCACAACCGCAA
>JAHDBS010000072.1 GCA_020630225.1 Anaerolineales bacterium
TCGTGCAAGAACCAAAGCGCTTGCTGATTCCAAGACAACGGCTGCGGTTCGTGCGGATCTGCAATTGCTGTTACGCGGTTCACAGCACCTGTTAAGGCATCTGCTACAGTTTTTGCAAGCTCTGAAATTGCCGGCCCGTGCAAGACACTTGCAATGGGCAGCTCGCAAGACAACGCAGACTCCGTCTTGCGCTTGAGTTCCATTGCCATGAGTGAGTCCATCCCAAGGTCACTCAACTTATCCTGTGGCGTTAGTACATCCTCATCACATTCGACAATATTTGCAAGCTCTGTCATCAACCAAGCTTGCAGTTTTATCTCTCTTTGCTCTGGTTCAAGGGCTAATAGGCTTTCCTTTAAAGAAATAGTCTCAACTGGGACACTAGTCTTCGGGATAACAGCTTCATTTAGCAACGCTGTATGCTGTGCAGACAAACTACCGCGTGCAATCCGGGTCCAGCGATCTACGTCTGTGCTTTCGAACAATTGAAATGCGGTGTCATCCAACACAAACTGCCAGCGTCGTGGCACCCGCGACCGCACAAAATCCGCATCCAACTGAATGGTCGCTACTTCAAATTGTGTCGCAGCTATGTGGGTGCTTAATTCAATAATGAGGTCTTCTAATTGCCCCAAGGATGCAACAGCACGCTGCACCTCAACGGTTGGTAATGCTGTTGGTAACCGCATTACCCCATTGGATTCGACAGTTGCAGCAACACCATTATTTTGTTTCTTTTCTAACCAGTAGCGCTTCGTCTCAAATGGATATGTTGGTGCAGGCACTTTGTAGTGCCGCTCTCCGCCATAGACACCTGTCCAATTGATCTCAAATCCTTGTGTAAATAAGCGCCCTAGCGAATCCAACATGACGGCTTGGTCTTTGCGTTTCGGTCGGAGAGAAGGCAGCCACTGCACCGCTTCGGTGCGCGTTACGCAGCTTTGCCCCAGCGAAATCAGATTAGGCGCTGGGCCAAGTTCTAGGAAACTTGTTGTCCCCTGCTCTGCTGCTAACTGGACTGCGTCACAGAACCGTACTGGTTCCGACAAATGTGCAAGCCAATGATCTAAGCCTAAGGTCTCGCCAATTTGCACCGTTTGCGCTGTTACCGTAGAAACAAGCGGCAAGCGCGCTGGATTGAAAACAACGCCTGAGACTTGCTGGGCAAACTCCGCTTTAATTTCTTCCATCAAATGTGAGTGCGCAGCAACGTGTACGGGTAGCAACTGCGTGCGCAGCCCTTTCGACTGGAGCTTTTGGGCCGTGACTTGTAGCGTGTCCGCAGCGCCTGAAATGACTGTATTTTCAGGTGAGTTGATCGCCGCAATTGAAATCGGCGATCCGTTTAGCACAGCTTTGACTTTATCTGCCGGGGCAAATACGGTCGCCATTTGGCCCCGAGTCTGCATCGTTTGCATTAGACGCCCGCGAACGACCGCCAGACGCAACCCGTCTTCCAAAGACAAAATTCCAGCCGCAGTTGCAGCACCATATTCGCCAAGACTATGCCCAATGACCGTGTTTGGTGTAAGCCCATATGCCAACCAAGTTTGGTATAGCGCATACTGCAACACAAACATGCAAATCTGGCTCCATAAAATCTCATGGACTTGCGCTGTCGCAGGCGCTTCACTGGCAAACATCACATCCAACAGTGGCGTTTCAACTTGATCCTTAAGTAGTTCCGCACACTGATCGACCGCAGCGCGATACGCAGGTTCGCTAACATACAGCGCCTGCCCCATCCCTGCATATTGAGAGCCAGCGCCAGTAAACAACATTGTCAGGCTAGGGTTTGCGAGCTGTTCTTGTAAGGCAACACTTCGTTTTGTATTGCCATCAGCAATTGCAGCTAGATTCTTCCTCAAGGTTTCAGGTGAGTCGAACCGTGTTGCAAGCCGCCAAGGAAGCGCAGCTCGCCCTATATTGGCTGTGTAACAAAGCTGCTTGAGATCTACATTTGTCGTTGCTAATTCAGCATAGCGACTTGCCAAGGTGCGTAATGCGGTCTCAGATTTTGCTGACAGCGTCAGCACTTGTGTGCCAGTATCGTCTTGCATTGCATCTGGACTGAACATCGCTTGCGGAGCTTCTCCCAATACAAGATGGGCATTCGTACCACCAAAGCCAAATGAGCTAACACCAGCGAACCGCATGGCGTCCGCACGCTGCCAAGCACGCGCTTCACCAGCAACTGTGATGTATTCGCCTAAGTCAAGATGCGGGTTCTTTTCTTGAAAATGCAAGTTCGCAGGGATTTGTTCATGATGCAAAGCAAGCGTTGTTTTGATTAACCCAGCAATCCCTGCTGCAGCCTCTAAATGTCCAATATTCGTTTTGACTGACCCCACCACTGTTGGCGACTTTCCTGCGTCATGAACTGCGCGAATAGCATTGATCTCAATGGGGTCACCCAACGGCGTTCCAGTGCCATGCGCCTCAATGTATTGCACTTGTGCCGCTTCAACATTGGCATTTTGCAATGCAGCCTGAATAACATCTTTTTGGGCATGCACATTGGGCGCTGTCAACCCGTTACTACGCCCATCCTGATTGACAGCCGAGCCGCGTAATACTGCCCAAATATGGTCTCCATCACGAATGGCATCCGAAACGCGCTTGAGGATGACAACGCCTGCCCCTTCACTGCGCACATAGCCATCTGCACGACTATCAAAGGTCTTACAACGACCATCTGAGGCCATCATGCTGCCGCTTGAAAAGGCAATGGTGACTTCTGGTTCGAGCATCAGGTTAACGCCACCAGCAATGGCAACATTAGACTCGCCAGCCCGCAAGCTTTGCATCGCTAAGTGCGTTGCCACCAATGACGACGAACAAGCCGTATCAATCGCCATGCTAGGGCCACGGAGGTCTAACAAGTACGACAAACGGTTTGCGTTGATGCTGTACGCATTACCTGTACCCGCATAAACATCCAATCCGTTTCGGTCAGAGAATTGACGTTGGGAATATTCATTACCACTTACGCCAATGAACACACCTGTCTGCGTTTCTTTCAACCCTTGTGGATTAATGCCTGCATTTTCAAGCGCATGCCAAGTAACTTGCAAAAGAATCCGCTGTTGGGGATCCATCCGCGCTGCCTCACGGGGCGTAATCCCAAAAAATGCAGCATCAAATTGATCGACGTCCTCAATGAAACCACCGTAGCGTGTATTGGTATGGCCAGTTGTTCCAACGGCAGGGTTGTAGACATCATCTACATTCCAACGGTCCGCGGGGACTTCTGTGATTCCATCACGCCCATTGATGAGCATGTCCCAAAATTCTTCAGGGGAATTGGCTTGCGGAAAACGACACCCAAGCCCAACAATTGCAATCGGTTCATTAGCCTGATGAGGTTGTGGCGTTGCCTCTTGTGGAGCACGATCTGTTTGCGATGCTAAGTAAGCTGCTAGCTGCCGAATGGTTGGATAATCCCAGACTAAAGTCGGCTGTAGCTTGAGATTGAGCCAGTCCTGCAGCTCACCTGACAGTCCAACGGCTTGAGCCGAGTCAAGACCAAAGTCTACAAATGGATCGCTCTTTGAAATAGCCGTTGGCGATACTTTCAGAAGTGCTGCCAAACGGGTCACCAGCCAAGTCTCAATTTCCACACTAGAAGTGGCTACTGCGACAGGCGCAGAAGCTGCTTCAATACTTGGTTCGACCACTATTGCTTCTGCTGGAGTCACCGTTGGTGCAATCCACTGCCCGACAGTTCGCAACGTTTCTTCTAAGTAGCCTTGGCGGCTCGCGTAACGCTGAATTTTGCCGCTCGACGTGCGTGGAATCGAAAGTGGGCGCAATAAAACTAACGCATGCAACTGCACGCCATGCTGCTGTGCCACAGCCTTTCGAACAGCTTGGGCAACCTCTGCAACGTTTGGTTTGCGATGGCGACGATTGACCTCCTGCACCACTACCAATTGCTCTTCACCGTCAACATCGATTGAAAACGCAGCAGCCATGCCGGGCTCAAGCGCTTCATGAGCGCCGCCGACAGTGTGTTCAATATCTTGGGGATATAGATTGCGCCCACGAATAATAATCAGGTCTTTCAAACGTCCAGTAACAAACAGCTGACCTGCTTTCAAAAAGCCTAAGTCACCCGTCCGTAAAAATTGCTGATCATAGCCAGCCACTTGGGCGCCAAATGTGTTGGCACTAGCCTCTGGTCGCTTCCAATATCCATTCGCAATGTTGTCGCCCGCGACTAACACTTCCCCAATATGCCCATCGGGCTGAGCGACTAAGGTGTCTGGATCAGCAATAACAATGGTTTGATCTAAGAGGGTCGTCCCGCAGGACACTAGGGGTTGTGCTTGTGCCTCATCTGAGGCCGTTGGGGTTGCTTGGTTTTTAGTCAGCTTTTCGGCATCAAAGGTCGTGACTTGCATGCCATTCGTGCCAACACTCCCAGCAACTAGCAAAGTCGCTTCAGCCAGACCATAGCAGGGATATAGCGCTTTTTTAGAGAAGCCAGTAACAGCAAACTTCTCCGCAAAATTGAGCAATGTACTAGGCCGAATAGGTTCTGCCCCACAAAATGCCGTTTGCAACGAGCTAAGATCGAGCGTAGCCAGATCCATATCATCAGCTTTTTCTGCACAAAGCTGATAGGCAAAGTTTGGCGCGCCGGTAATCGTCGCCTTGTATTTAGTAATCGTCTCTAGCCAGCGAACTGGACGTTGCAAAAAACTAGCCGGGTCCATATTGATGGCCGTGCCTGCCACATACATTGGAGTCAGCACGCTGCCAATCAACCCCATATCATGGTATGTCGGCAGCCAAGAGACACCAATGCCATTTTCTTGAATACCAAATCCATGTGCAATCATGCGCATGTTGTATAGCAAATTCTTGTGGCTAATCATTACCCCTTTGGGCGTGCTGGTGCTGCCAGAGGTGTATTGTAAAAATGCGATTGTGTCTGGAGAAATATCTGGGCGTTGCCAGCTATCTTCAAGGTCAGCAGGCAATGTATCCGTATTTAGCCAGTTGAGCTGTGCTAAGTCTGGCGTTTGCTCAAACCGCTTTTCGAGGCTTTCATAAATTGAAGTTTCGGTTAGTGCTAAGGCTGGCGTTGAGTCGGCGGCAATCGCCTGAATACGTGGTGATGGCTTATTCCGGCGTGGCGGATAAGCGGTGACCGCAATCGCCCCGCTATACAAACAAGCAAAGTAAGCAGCTAAAAAGTCGAGCCCTGGAGAATATAGCAGCAGAACACGATCACCAACACTGATGCGTGTTTGCATCCAAGCCGCAATTGCGCGCGCGCGACGGTCTAATTCCCGATATGACCACGTCACGTCTGGACGGTCATCGTATAAGAACGTGTATCCGCGTTCTAAGCCGACGTGTTGTGCCTGAAAACGCAACAGATCGATAAGCGTTTTTGGCTCATCTGCTACCGAAAAATATTCCATATCGTACCTTTGTGACAGTTGACAAGGCTCCCGATCCTTGTCTGCGCGGCTGTGTGACTTGCTTTCAAATTTGGTTACGTGAAAGCAAATTGCGACATATGATAATTCCACTTAACGCGTTGAAGTTATTTTTATCGGCAAATTTAGATAATGTAAAGCAATTCTTTGGTCAGAATTGCGTTTCAAGGTACGTTGTTAGCAAAAAGTTTGAATATTCAGCCTTTATCACTTAATTTTCAGACTTGTTTCATACCTTAATTTTTCTAAATTGATGATATTCTATTCGTAGACAAGAAACATTGAACTAACTGTAATTGGTCGGGGAGGCGCAACTGCAGTCAGTGTTGTGATCCCAAAAGAGCCAAAACTTCTAGGGATCGTGATCTCCCTACACACTCTATCCCCACAGCTTGCAGAGTACCGGCTGCCAAGTTGTACCAAGCATTGAGAAAGGAAAAAGCGCTATGACTCACAAATTTGTGATGACGGCGGGTCCGACTTCGGGTGACTCTGTTGAACTCGAGGCAGGCCGACATGTAATTGGTCGGGACCCTCAAACCACGCAAATCTGCATTACAACGCCCGGCGTTTCACGGCAACATTGCGCAATTGAAATTGATAGCTCCGGCGCTACTATCTCTGATTTAGGCAGTAGCAATGGCACCTTTGTGAATGGGAAGCGCATTAAGTCGCCAACCCAATTGTCATCTGGCGACACTGTCAATCTCGGTTCAGCAGTCTCCTTTGCGTACACTGCGCCTAAACCAGCTGCCCCAGCCCAAACTATGATCGAAGTGGCACCCACAATGATGGAAATGCCACAGTCAGACATTGCAACTGTTGTCGGAGCGGCAGCAGCACCCACAATGGTCGCTGCTCAGCCTGCGGGACCACACGTTCTTGTCTCGGTTGGCGGTGGCGAAGCTGTCATGCACATGCTAAATAAAGATCGTCTGACCATGGGACGTGATGCTGGCAATGATATTGAAATTTCTTCGCGCGTTGTTTCAAGGCAATACGGTGCGATTGTAAAGCGCGCTGGTGGCTACGTTTTTGAAATGAACGCTGGGTCCTCAAACCCAGCAACAATCAATGGAACCGCCATTGATTATCAACATCAGCTTAGTCATGGCGACTCGCTCATTATTGGGGACTTCGCTCCAGAACAGCGGGTTGTCATCAATTTTGTAGCGCCCTTCTCAAAACCGGCAATCAGCAGTGCAGCCGACCAACAAACAATGGTTGCGCCTACTCCAACCGATGCCACACTGGTCTCACCGAGTAGCGTTGAAGACAGTGCCAAAGCAATGGCGGCAACAATAGTCGCGAGCGCAGCGCCGCAAGCACAACAACCTGTTGTGCCTAGTGCAAGCCCAGATGCTATGACGGTTATTGGGCAAATGCCAGACTTATCGAGCTTGACTGCAAGTGGGCCAACCCAAATGACAGTCTCCATTGCTGGCGAAGCCCTCAAGATTTACACGCTTACAAAAGATTCGTATCGCATTGGTCGCGCACCGGGGAATGACATTGTCATCAACTCGCGCGTTGTCTCGCGCAACCATGCAACCTTGGAAAAACAAGGCAATACATACGTCATTACCCCACACCCTGATGCTGGGAATCCAGTTAACTTAGGGGGGCGCCCTGTTACCAATCCGCAACCATTAGGTCATGAAGACCGCATGCGGATTGGCGGACGTGATCCAGGCTTGATGGTGACGCTGGATTACAACGCGCCACACCTGGCGGCTGCCGCTAGCAACATCAAGACCATTAAGTTTGGTGAGAAAGACCAAGTCACGATTGGACGCGACGAAACAAATGATGTCATGCTCGACACGCCAAATGTGTCGCGCTATCACGCCCAAATTGAAAAGGTTGGACAGCGTTACCGCATTCGCGACCTACGTAGTTCCAATGGCACCTTCGTCAACGAAGAGCAAGTCAGTGGCGACGTGTGGCTGAAAGCCGAAGACACCATTCGCATTGGTCAGCACCGTTTTGTAATGGGCGCTGACGGGTTCGAACAATTTGATGAAACCAGCGGACTTCGTGTCGAGGCGTTTGGTCTCAACAAGTGGGTCCGCAAAGATCTCAACATCCTGCAAGACATTTCAGTCGTATTCCAACCACGCGAATTTATTGTGGTTGTTGGGCAGTCTGGGGGTGGTAAATCCACATTGGTGGACTCAATTGCCGGCTATCGCCCTGCCACGCACGGGAAAGTGACAGTCAATGACGTTGATGTCTACAAAAACTTTGACATCATCCGTAATGACATTGGCTTTGTGCCGCAGAAAGACATCATCCATATGGAGCTGACTGTCTTCCAAGCGCTAGATTATGCAGCGCAACTGCGCATGCCGCCGGACACCACCAAAGCTGAACGCCACAAACGCATTATGGAAGTGCTAGATGATCTTGATCTGGCGCACCGGAAAGACGTTCAAATTAGCGGATTGAGTGGCGGGCAACAAAAACGCGTCTCTATTGGCGTTGAGCTCATTACCAAACCAGGGCTTTTCTTCCTAGATGAGCCAACGTCAGGTCTAGATCCCGGTACAGAAACCGCGTTAATGCAGCTCATGCGACGCTTGGCAGACCAAGGCCGCACAATTGTGTTGATTACGCACGCGACGAAAAACGTAATGTTGGCTGACAAGGTCATCTTCCTTGCACGTGGTGGTTACCTGACTTGGTTTGGCCCACCAGACGAAGCCCTGAAATATTTTGACCGTTATCGCTCTGAGCGCGATCGCCGCGCCCGTGACATTGAGTTTGATGAAATCTACGCTATTTTGGATGACCCGAGCAACGGCACCCCTGAAGAATGGGGCAAGCGTTTCCGCGAACATCAAGCCTATGGCAACTATGTCACCAATCAGCTTTCAGATGAACCGGCAAATGTTGTCAGTAAAGCAGCTGAGGCCATCAAGTCAAAGACGCGCAAGAGCGTTTCTGGCTTGCGTCAGTTCTTCATTCTGTCTAGCCGTAATCTAAAAATTCTGACGCGGGATCGCTTTGGCCTGTTCTTAATGCTGGCCGCTGCGCCAATTGTTAGTTTGTTGAATTTCGTGCTAGCCGCTGCGCTTGGGCGCGACACTTACTCCTTCATGAATGGCTCCATCGAAAACACGATGATTACGCTATTCCTGCCAACTGTATATGCGGTGATGGTCGGGGGTCTGTCGCAAATGCGGGAGATTGTCAAAGAAATTGATATTTATAAGCGGGAACGCTTAGTCAATCTCAAGATCTTGCCGTATGTCATGTCTAAGATTTGGGTTGCGGTTGCCTTAGCGCTCTATCAAACGATTGCTTACGTGGCATCGCAGTATATTGCGTTCAATATGCCCGGTGGCGCAGTTGAATTCGGTCTGATGTACATCTCACTGACGTTAGCAACCCTAACTGGGATGATGCTTGGCCTGTTTGCATCGGCCTTGGCACCAAGTCCAAATTCCGCCCCACTCATCATCATTCTGCTAATGATCCCGCAAATTGTATTGGGTGGCGCACTGGTTCCAGTCCCAGATATTGCTAGCGGTCTCACCGGAACGCGCTGGGCATTCCAAGGGTTTATGGGAATCAATGGGGTCGCCTCAGATGTGGATGCCGACGCATGTTGGGACCTAAGCGCAGAAGATCGCGAGTTACTTACAGATGAACAAAAAGACGCCAACTGTAACTGTATGGGCGAAAACGTGCTCAATGAACAGTCTTGTAACTTCCCAGGCGTTGGCAAAAACGTAGACACAAGCGTTGTCAATTTGGTTGCCCCGCAAGGCCCTGGCGCCGAGCCTGTGCCACCAGCCGAACCAGTTATTCCTAGCGCACCGAAGAAACCGGAAGTGCCGCCAGAGCCTGTCAAACCACAAGACGAATCAGACAGCATCGCAATGGCTGAATATGCAACTGAAGTTGAAGCATACTCTGCAGAAGTAAAACAAATTCAAGCTGACTTTGAAGCAGACTTAGAAGCTTACGAGGCTGAAGTCAACCAAATTCAAGATGACTTCAAAGTCGAACGCACAGCCTTTGAACAAGAAGTTGCGCTTTACAAAGACGCGCAACAGCAATTTGCGGTTGAAATGGGTGAATACCAAGCTGCCCGCGTTGGTGCTATCAAGACTGCCGAAGGTATCATCGGCAAGCTTTATGAAAACTTCGGCTGGCTGTTTGTTGAAAAGAACAGCGCCAAGTACTGGACAATGCTATTCACCACATGGATTGCCCAAGGGGTCATTATGTCCGTCTTGTTCGTGGCTATTTTGATCCTCCAAAAACGCAAGGATGTCATTTAGATGATCATGAAACGCGTTCTTATTCTCATTACCACTTCACTCAGCCTGTTAGCACTAACAGGCTGTAGTGCTTTATTGGACAGTGTCGACAGCAATGATGCTGAAGTCAATGCGCTTGCCGAATCAGTTCGGCTTACCGCAACAGCAGAGGCTGGACCAACGGCGACCATGACGCCATTCCCAACCTTACCGCCAACAGAGGTCGCAGTCGTTTCAGAAAGCAAAGACGCCGCTGCGGACACAACAGATGATGTACCGGCTGCACCACCACGCTATATCCTAGACGAACTAGCCTTGGTGGGCGTCAGCGCCAGTGAAGGCGAACTGGCATGGGAACACCCACCTTTGCCTCTTGAGGTAGAAGGTTATTTGCAATATCAATTCAAGAATTTCAACTTACTCACGTTAGTTGAAGATTTTGTCATCTCCGCAGATATTACTTGGGAAACCGACACCGGTTTAGCAGGCTGTGGATTTGCATTCAGAGCAGACAAAGAAGAAGACCCCAATGCGTATTCACTGGGCATTAGTCGCGGTGTCAATGGCTCTGTCTATTGGGGCATTCTTGAGAACGGCAAGCCGGTCAAGCAAAACACCGAATCGATTGGCAGCTTAGCCTTGAAAGATCCAAATTTTGACTGGCAAAATGGCGCGACAAATCGTGTAACGATTGTGGCCCGCGGCCAGAATTTTGATATTTATACCAACGGTGTCTACATTGACACCCTGATTGGTAAGTCAGCATTAGCGGTTCCAAAAGGATTTATTGGAATGCTAGCCGCTAGTGAAACTGGCAGAACTGTGTGCAATTTCAACAACGCTTGGATGTGGCATTTAGAGAAGTAAAACAGAGAAATAATTATGGCACCCCACTCTTGGATTGGCGCAACACTCGCTGGTCGTTACAAAATTGAGCAAAAATTAGGGCAAGGCGGCATGGCGACCGTCTTCAAAGCACAAGATGAAAACTTGAATCGTGTTGTTGCGATCAAGCTTATTCATCCACACTTGTCAGACAACCCTGACTTTGTGCGTCGTTTTGAAGAAGAAGCCAAAGCCGTCGCCCAGTTGCGGCACCCTAACATCATTCAGGTGTTTGACTTTGCCAAAGACCCTGCGCACGATGTGTACTACATTGTGTTTGAGTTCTTGGCTGGGGAACCGTTACAAGATCACCTTGAGCGTCTCACAAGTGAAGGCAGACAGCTTTCACAAGCTGACGCTTTGAAATATGCCACCAACATTGCAGATGCCATTGGCTACGCTCACAAACGCGGCATGGTGCATCGTGATATCAAGCCTGCTAATGTGATGCTGACTGTCCAAGGTGATGCAGTTTTGATGGACTTTGGAATTGTCAAAATTGTTGGCGGAACGCAACATACGGCTACTGGCGCTGTCGTTGGAACCGCGCGTTACATGTCACCAGAGCAGATCAAAGGCGAAGCCGTTGATGAGCGCACCGATATCTACGCTTTTGGCGTAATGTTGTATGAAATGCTTGGTGGCCGCGCTCCATTTGAAGCCGACTCAGTAATGACGCTGATGATGCAACACGTGAATGATCCCGTTCCGGACATTCGCAACTTGCGGCCAGAAATTCCGGTTGGACTGACAACCATTATCAATCGTGCAATGGCCAAAACGCCTGTGCAGCGGTTTGTTAATGGGAACGAAATGGCAAGTGCACTACGCACAGTTGACCTTAGCAGCGCACCAACCAAGGCAGCCACAAATGCTTACATGGCACAGCAGGCAACTATTGTCGAAGCGCCTACGCCTGTTCCAGTTGCAGCACCAGCGCCACCGCCAGTAACAGGACAGCAACAAGTCAAGTCAGTTGGAACACAAACTACTGGTACTGGTGCACCCGCATTTGTTCCGGCTGAACAGCCCAAAGAAAAATCACGTTTACCACTTTTCATTGGCTTAGGTGTTGGCGGACTAGTTATTGGGGCACTCGTATTATTTGGATTGTTGCGTGTTCTCAACAACTTCCAAAGTGACCCAACTACAGAGGCAGATCCGGTTGTAGCTGAAATAACTGAAGCCCCTGCAGAAGATGATGCGGCTGCCGCAACAGATGACTCTGCACCAGAGCCAACGTCTGCAACTGCCGAAGAAGACCCTGACCCTACTGAAGCACCCACTGACACAGACGATGAAGGTAACAGTGCAGCAACCGGTGATACAGGATCAGATGCGCTGCCAAAATTCTGCCAAGTCACCGATGTTGGCGGTATTGATGACAAAAGTTTTAATCAGACCGCATGGGATGGCGTAAAGAATCTTGCCAGCAAAGAAGACATTGAAACACTGTTCATTGAAAGCGAAAGCCAAGCGGATTACGCAAAGAACATCAATGCCTTTATTGAACAAGACTGCGATCTGATTGTGACCGTTGGGTTCTTGCTTGGGGACGCCACGGCGAACGCAGCAGAAGCAAATCCAGACCAGAAATTCTCAATTATTGATGTGGCATATGACACTAGCTACGACAACGTTGTCGAGCAAATTTATGCTATTGATGAAGCCGCATTCTTAGCTGGTTATGCAGCCGCAGATGTCAGTGAAACCGGAATTGTTGGCACATTTGGCGGCATTAACATTCCACCAGTGACAGGCTTTATGGATGGTTTTGTAGCCGGTGTGCTGCATTACAACAAAGAGCAAAATGCAAACGTCAAAGTGCTTGGGTGGGACCCAACAACGCAAGACGGCTTGTTCACAGGCAACTTTGACAGCACCGATGATGGCCGTGCATTTGCAGAAAGCCTCATGGACGAAGGCGCTGACGTGATTATGCCGGTTGCTGGCCCAGTTGGGCTGGGGTCTGCTGCCGCCATTCAAGAACGTGGCAACGCTTGGCTCATTGGCGTAGACACAGATTGGACTCAAAGCGCACCTGAATATAAAGATATTATCTTGACTAGCGTGATGAAACGCATGGATGTCTCCGTTGAAGACGTCTCAAAATCTGTTCTCGATGGCTCGTTTGTTGGTGGACGTTATGAAGGCACACTGGAAAATGGTGGTGTCCGAATTACAGACACGGTTGTCCCTGTCTATGGGCTAGGTGACATTGCTGGTGGCATTATTGCTGGCAATATCTCAACTCGCCCTGATCTCAATATGTGGGCACAGCAAGATGCGCAAGACGCTGCACCAGCGCCGACAACAAAGGCCAGCGAACCAACTGCAACTACCGCAGCACAACCAACTAATACAACTGCGGCGACAGCGGCGCCGACAGAAACACCTACTACGGCGCCAACGGCTGCTCCAACCGCTACTACAGCGCCAACCGCGACCGCCGAACCTACTGTTGAACGCCTCTTTGTCTCAATCAATGGCATATCGGTTGCTGGAGATGCGTATGCAGTGTCGTATTCAACATCTGGTTACACTGAAGTCTTACCCGGCACACATATTCACTTCTTCTTCAATACCGTTGCCCCAAGTCAGGCTGGCGTGCCAGGCGGCGGACCATGGGTGCTTTGGGGTGGCCCGCGACCATTCACTGGCTACAAGCTAGCCGACAAACCAGCTGGCGCAACGCAAATGTGTGCCCTTGTCGCAAACGCTGACCACAGCGTGATTGAAAATTCAGGGAACTGTTGGAACCTGCCTGAATAACCCTTGCAAACACCACGCGTAAATTGGCAGACAGATCTTCCAAAGGGTCTGTCTGCTCACACTGTAGACATCTGGCGCACTTCAATCGATGGCTTGGCGCAAGCCGCTATCGACTGGAGTGCGTATTTATCTTCTGCAGAGTTGGCACGTGCACAACGCTTCAAATTTAGTGCTGACCAACTCCGATATCAAATTTGTCACGCCGTGCTGCGACAGCTATTGGGCCACTATTTAGGCACTGCAACGTTCACAGACCCATTTCAAATTGGGGAATACGGCAAGCCTGAGCTCGCTACCCATGACCTACAGTTCAACTTGAGTCATACCAAGCACTGGTGTCTCATCGGCATCTCGCAACAAATTGTAGGGATAGATGTCGAACGCGTTGACCCGACTTTTGATGGCCGACGATTAGCATCACATTACTTCAATGCGACTGAATTAGCCCAAATTGATGCTGCTAATGACGAAAACTCAGCTTGCGAAACGTTCTTTAGTTTATGGACTTGCAAAGAAGCTCTGATGAAGGCTGACGGACGCGGCATGCAGTTACCACTTGATTCATTTTCAGTAACTGCTCCACTATCGAGTTTCACTGCAGTCTCAAATCAGTTACCATATAAGTTACAGCGTTTTCAAATTAGTCCAACAGACTTAGGCGCTGTGGCAACTACAGCAACCACACACACTACGCGTTTTTTTGATGTTCGCCCCACTCTTTTTGACTAGCAGCAAGCGAACATTGTGAACTACCTATGACAGCAAACACTATTGCGCGCTACGAAATTATCCGTGAGCTTGGCCGCGGCGGCATGGCCATTGTCTACCTTGGCCGAGACCCGCAAGTCGGTCGGGAGGTTGCCATCAAAGTGCTGCCATCCCAGTTTTCACAAGATGAAGCCTTTCGTCTGCGTTTTGCACGCGAAGCGCGTACCGTTGCGCAGCTAGAACATCCCGCCATTGTGCCGCTTTATGACTTTGGCGAAGAAAACGGACAGCTCTACTTTGTCATGCGACACATGCGCGGTGGCAGTTTGGTTGAACGCATTGAGCACCATGGGTTCTCAATGAAAGAGATTGGCGATGTCATGCAACGCGTGGGAGAAGCCCTTGACTATGCTCACAGCCAAGGCGTGATTCACCGTGACCTCAAACCAGGCAACATCTTATTTGACCAGCTTGGACAACCTTACTTGTCAGATTTTGGGATTGCGCGAGGTACCACCACGCAGAATACTCTCACTGGGGCCATGATCATTGGCACACCGGGATACATGAGCCCGGAACAAGCCCAAGGCAACAAACAACTTGATGGGCGCTCTGATCTGTATGCATTAGGCGTCATGGTGTTCCAAATGCTATCGGGCCGATTGCCTTATGAAGCAGAAACGCCCATGGCAACGGCCATCAAGCATATTACTGAGCCAGTGCCCAATATTCTGCACTACAACCCAAACTTACCTGCACCAGCCAAAATATTTGTCGAACGCGCATTGGCAAAAGACCCACTACAACGGTATCCATCTGCGAAGGCGCTAACCCAAGCCTTTAAGAGTCTTTCAAACAATCCAGACCTAGCGGGTCAAGATCTATCAACGCTTATTGAGCCAGTGTCTGTTGCTGCGCCAGCTACACCTCTGCCGCAGCAGCCAGCACAGCACACACCGCCGCCTGCCCCACCACCGGCTGCTCCAAAGCGACGTCGCGTTTGGCCGTGGGTGTTAGCGCTCTTTACAATTGCCGGCTTTGCAGTTGCTGGGGGTGTTGGCTACCTTTGGTATCAGAACAATTCGCAGTTACAACAGCTGATTGCCGCCAATACGGTTGCCACCCAAACACGCGCCGCCGATGAACTCATTGCTACCGCAGAGCAACGCGCCGTTGAAGAGGTCCAAGCCGCCGAAAATGCAGCCGTTGCAACTGAAGATGCCTCGGTTTTATTTGCAAGCCAGACCGAAGAAGCCATTGCAAACGCCGCCAGTCTTGCGCTCACAAGCACGGCTCAAGCCCAAATAGATATTGAAAATGCAGCCCAAGCGACGGTTGATGCCGCCAATACGCAAGTTGCTGTTGAGCAAACCCAAACCCAAGAGGCCATTGT
>JAHDBS010000073.1 GCA_020630225.1 Anaerolineales bacterium
CCTCGCAAGTAATGCCTGAAGCTCGCAATCAGCGTGCACCGCTGCACTTAGTCAAAGTAGAGATTCTCTATTGGCGCAACATTCCGGTTGCCGTCAAAGGACGTGGTGCGTTTGCAACAGCCCGCATTGATCTCCCCTCTCGTTTCCAAAAAATCATGCAGGACGCCGCTACTGCCGTGGGCACTTACGGTACCGACAACTTTTGGACCGACTTTCACTGGATCTTCGCTGGGGAATATGAAGGGGCTGTCAACAGCTGTGCCAAAAGTGTCGCGCGTGAGCTTGAAGAACAATATGACTACAGCAGTCTGATTGAAATGGTGTCGGTTGCAAAGACCTACGAAGTTGGCCCACAAATGGATGACGACCAACGCCCTTCACGCATTGAAATCGACCGCAGTGACGCATAGCAGAACAAAGCTACGCACGGCAATCCATCCCCCATCACACTTACAAAGCACTCAGTAAGCGCCAATCTCACGTATGGTGAAGATTGGTAAAATTTTTGCGTTATCCTGCCAATTCTGTGAGCAAAGCCAAACGTGAAAATTGATTCCCGCCTAAACAAAAAACCTGTAAAACCCACTGTAAAAGTAGAACAGCCAGCCTCTATAAAAGCTGCTGACCCGCGTCCGCCTCGCAATCGCACTAATACAATCTTGGCTTCAATTGCTGGCGTTCTGTTTTTGCTTTTCGCGGGTATCTTCGGGTACTTCGGATACCAATATTGGCGCTATCAACAGCTTAGCAACACGTTCCCGGTTGGCACCACAGTCGCTGGAATCGATGTTAGCGATATGACATACAATAGCGCCCTACGCCAAATTACATCTTCATTCGAAGCCCCTGTCGAACTGGTATATCGCGATCAGATCTATCAGCTCGATCCGACTGCTGTCGGCTTCGAATTACGTGCTGATGAAATGTTGTCACTAGTACAGCCGACAACAGCGCAACTCGACTTTTTTGACTTCCTACAAGGAAAACGTCCAGAGCAGGCACAGGACATCCCCATGCGCGCCAACTACTCCAATGGTGACTTGATGACGTATCTGCAAAACATTGCTGGCGAAGTCAACGAAACAGCAAGCCCGCCTATCATCGACACAGAGCGCGTGGTTGTTTTTGAAGGAAAGTCTGGCATGAAAATGGATGTTGGCAGCGCTGTGCCATTGGTCAATCAGGCTTTGTTTTCTAGCACAAACCGCCGCGTCATTTTGACAGCAACCGAAGAAGGCGGTGGCACAGCTTCATTTGATCAATTCGGACAGTCACTACGCCAGTATTTACAAGAGCGTAACGTAACCGGCTTATTTAGCATCTTTCTCTACAACTTTGAAACTGACGAAGTCATCCGCTTCCATCGTTTTGAAGGTCAAGAGGTCGTGTTAGAACCAGATATTGCCTACTCTGGCATGAGCTTGATGAAAATTGCCATCTTGGCAGAGTTTTATCGCCAACTGGATGATGGTAACGGTTTGCCCTATGAACTTGACCTAGTCAAACTCTCAATTACAGAGAGTTCTAACTACGCCTCGAATGAAATGATCAACTGGATTGGGGACCTGAACGACAGTACAGGCTTGTACCGTATGAATGAATTTTTTACGGCTACGGGAATGTCAAACTCATTTCTAGGTGGGCTTTACGACTCAACTGACGCACCAGGATTTCGCTATACGCCAGCAAATCAACGCACTGACATCAACACATTTCCTGATGTCTACATGCAAACTTCTCCAAATGACATGGGGCGACTACTTGTCGGGATGTATGAATGTGCGGATGACTACACGGGGATACTTGTTGAAACGTATGGAGACCAATTCACCCAAGGCGAGTGTCAATCTATGATTGATTGGCTCGCAGCCAATGAGTTAGGCACGCTCATCCAAGGAGGTGTCCCTGCCGGAACAGTCGTGGCGCATAAGCATGCTTGGGCAGCAGGCGAACCAATTGCAGATGGAGGTCTTGTCTTCACTCCTGGTGGTGACTATGCCTTGGTGTACTACATTTGGTATCCCGAATATACCTATTGGGATGAGAACAAAGTCATCCTAGAAGACATCAGTCGCTTTGCGTACAGCTTCTTCAATCCGACACCTGCTGGAACAATTATTCCTGACCCAACAGAAGTACCTGCAGAAGAGCTAGGGTCAGACGAAGCGCAAGTCGAGGCAGAGGCAGAGGCAGAAGAATAGCTAGACCTTAAATACAAAGCGGGTTCCTGATTAACACTCTTGGTCTTAAGGAGGAACCCGCTTTGTAGATTTTATATACGTTGCTTACTTCGGCATGATGTCTGCGGGGACATCTTTCAAGCGCGGATTATTGATGTCACGCGGTGAAAGAATTGGATCCGCAACACCCCAATCAACTCCCAAATCTGGGTCATCCCAAGCCACCCCAAATTCGTCGTTACTGTCGTAATAATTATTGACGAGATAGGTGTGAGTAACTTCTGTCAGCGTACAGAAGCCATGCCCAACGCCAATTGGGATGAGCAAGCCAAAATCATTACCTTCGCCACCCATATCAAATGAATCAACGGCTTTGAACGTAGGCGATGATGGACGCAGATCAGCCAAACCTACACGAATAACGCCATCTTGTACGTACCAGTAATCAAGTTGCTTGAAATGGTAATGCAGGCCCCGCAACACATTTGGCGCTGAGTCAGAACGGTTCATTTGGATCTTTGACCAATCCACATGCGGAAACCATTCAGAACGGAAGGTTTCTTGAAATGCACCGCGTTCGTCGCCAAACTTGCGGAACTCTACTTTCAAGACACCTTGGATTTTTTCACTTTCGGTAATAACTGGCATTTAGTCTTTAGTCGATGATAAAGGAGATGCAGTGAAGCGCCTCAAGTGCGCTGTACCATCTCTATATTTTGCTTACGCCTATTTTACGCCTGAATGTCCAACGTATGTAAAACTCCTGTGTCCAAATTTGCAATCCGGATACAGTGGTTGTTGGTATCAGCGATATATAACGTCTCGTCTAGGATATCGACACCCTCTGGCTCATAGAGTCTCGCATTGCTAAACATTCCATCTGTGTGCCCAGCATCGCCATTGCCAATTAGCGTGAGAACCTCACCTGTGCGGGGATCCAACGTTTTGATTTTATGATTGAAACTATCCGCAATGTACAACACCCCGCTCTGCGCACAAAGCCCAGTTGGGTGCTGTAAGCGCACCATAGAACCAACCCCATCTATGTCACCCCAATCAAACAGACCCTGTCCAATTAGCGTTCCAACTTGGGAATCTTCATCTAGGGTAATGAGACGAATAGCGCTTGCCTCTGCATCCGCAACAAACAAATGGTTCATATGCAGCACCAAATCACTTGGCTGATTGAACGCGGCTTCAGCGCGCGGGCCATCATGCAACGCTTCTGACCCGCTACCAGCAAACACCCCTAACTGATCATCACCTATCATGGCCCAAATTTGATGTGAGCCAGCCATCGCAATGAGTAACAAGCCTTCTTGTACTACGCTAACAGCCCAAGGGGAGCGCATACTCATTTCAAGTGGCGGTAAATGTGGCACTGCTAGTCCACGCGCTTTCTGCCCATTGCCAGCGATTGTTGTCACGCGCTGTGTGTTTAGGTCAATCTTGCGCAGGGCGTGATTTTCAGTATCAGCAACATATAGCGTGTCTTCCCAGAGAGCCAAGCCATGTGGGCTGTCAAAACAAGCTTCAGCGTAAGTCCCGTCCGAAAACCCTGCCTGACCAGTGCCAATATTATTGACGATGGTAGCCGTTTGCTGAGCTGAATCTAGTACTAATTCTAAAATCCGATGATTACCCGTGTCTGCCACAAACAGCTTATTTTCTAACGGCACCGCCAACAGCTTCGCTGGATAACGCAACATTGTGTCATCAGTAGTTTCGGGCGTGACACCAAAGTCAATGCGCTCCTGGTTGAGCATCTCTTTTGCCGCAAAGTCAGTAATCAAGTTTTCGATCACAGGAATAAGCTCATCGGCGTGAACTTCACCGGCCTGGGTCGCAATCACATAACCAGCTGGATCAATGAGAACGACTGTCGGCCATGCGCGCACCGCATAGTGTTGCCACATAATGAAATCAGCATCGTTCACCACGGGGTTGGTCATGTGATGCCGCTTGGCTGCCTGCCGAATATTCTCGGTTTGTTTCTCAGTTGTAAATTTTGCAGAATGTACGCTAATAATGACCAATTCATCTGCGAAGGTGTCTTGAAGTTCACGCAACTGCGCGACATTGTGATGACAGTTAATTCAACAATATGTCCAAAACTCAAGTAAAACGACCTTGCCTCGCAAGTCTGTTTTGAGAGAAAGCGGACGGGAATTGATCCAATCAAGATCTGAAGTGAAGTCTGGAGCGTGTACAGTTGCCATTCCGAAATTATACAAACCGATTATCAATCTGCGCGTAGCCTAGCCGTATAAATGTTAGGCAAATGATTTACAGAACATTAATAGCAATTCGATATGATTATTAGCGATGAAATCAAGAAAAATTACTCCATCCTTACTTTTGTTCATTGGCGTTAGCCTCTTTGCAATATTGTTGGCTGCTTGTACCGCACCTAGTGACGCACCGCAGCCGACTCAAACACCATGGGTTGTAACCGCAACCCCAGCAGCAACAACAGAACCTGATGCTGTCGTTTCAGATGCCACAGCTGCTCCAGAAGCAACTGAAGCACCAGAAGAAGTTGCAACTGAAGAGCCTGAAGAGCCAACTGATATCCCAGAACCAACGGCTGTTCCACCAACGGCAACGCCAGTGCCATCGCCTAACTTGCAATCTTTTGAGTTAGGTGGACAGGTAGAGTTTTTTGGGCCAAATGCTGTTGTCGCCATGCGCCAAAGTGGGATGACCTGGGTAAAACACCTTATTTTCTGGTCACCTGGTGCACGCTATGAGGATCACGTATTTCGGATTACCGAAGGCCACGACTTAAATCTCAAAGTCCTACTTACAGTCACCGCAAGCCCTGTGTACGCATTAGAAGAAAACTATGAAGAGTACACAGAATTCCTAGGCAACTTAGCTGCTGCTGGTGCGGACGGAATCGAAGTCTGGCATGACCAAAATGATGCTGGTAGCTGGCCACTCAATATCAAAGATGTTGGTGACTATGCTGAGTTATTACAACTTTCTGCAATTGCTATCAAAAATGCCAACCCGCATACAAGCGTTATCTCCGGTGGTCTAAAACCTACCAACGAGTTTGGCGTTGACGGTTGCGGTCAAGACGGATGTAGTGACTTAGAGTTTCTAAAGCGCATGGTTGAAGAAAATGCGCTTAGCTACATTGACTGTGTTGGCGTGCACTATGACCGAGGCCAAGTATCCCCGAATGAAACTTCAGGTGACACGCGTGGGCAAGATCATAATGTGTACTTCCAGCGCCTCGTTGAAGAGTATCAACTGATCATGGGTGAGCGTATGCCTCTCTGCTTCACTTCCTTGGGGTACATTGCGGCAACAGACCTTGGTGACTTACCGCCAGCGTTCCAATGGGCAGGCCCTCAAGGGCTAACACCAGAAGTTGCGGCTGAGTATCTAGGTGAAGCCGTTGATGAAGCATTGGAAAGAGAGCAAATCAAGCTGATGATTGTCTACAACGTAGACTTCACCCGCTTTGACAGTCAAGATCCGCAAGCCGCTTTCGCGATGATCCGCCCAGACGGCGAGTGTCCAGCATGTCGTGAACTTGGTAAGACAATGTCTGAAATCTTGCCTGAACTCTACTATGCACAGCAGGCCTTACCAAATCCACCTACTCCGACGGCTATTCCTGTCGCCGAGGGTGAAGAACCTGCTGAAAACTCAGCCCCATTGGCAGTCTCTAAACTAACTTCCCCTGTCGTCTCAGAAGGGTTTGAGCTAGGCGGGCAAGTACAAACATTTGCCGACACGGCTATCCGTGCCATGAATGAGTCGCAAATGCGTTGGGTAAAACATCAAGTCGTTTGGTATCCAGACAGCAATCCTGCTGACTATGTTTATCTCATTGACAATGCTCACACCAAAGGCTTTCGAGTCTTACTAAGCGTCAAAGGAAATCCGGGGTTCACCTCCCCGGATTTGTTTCCAACCTATGCCCAATTTGTGAGTGAATTAGCAGGGTTTGGTCCAGATGCAATTGAAGTTTGGAATGAAGTCAATATTTCGCGCGAATGGACGGACGGAGAAATTAGCCCCGAAACCTACACTACCTTGCTAAAACAAGCCTATGCTGCAATCAAATCCGTTAGTCCTAACACTATGGTGATTTCATCAGCGTTGGCACCAACAGGCTTTTTCAATGGTTGTACCCCTAGCGGCTGTGACGACCTGCCATATCTTGAACGTATGGTCGCTGCTGGCGCACTAGACGCCATGGATTGTGTAGGAGCACACTACAACGAAGGGCTAGTCTCCCCTTTCCTAACAAACGGTGACCCACGCGGAGATGAAGGGCGTCACATGTATTTCATGACGCAAATCACCGACATCTACCGCAATGTGACTCAAAACCGACATCCTATTTGTTTTACAGAGCTAGGTTTTTTGTCGGGTGAAGAATGGGGTGAGTTGCCAGATGGATTTACATGGCGCGGTCTGCCATCAATTGGGGGTATCAACCTAACTGTTGAAGAGCACGCGCGTTATTTAGGTGAAGCGGTGCAAGTCGCAAAACAGCGTGATGATATTCGCCTGTTGATTGTCTGGAATGTTGACTTCAAAGTCTTTACAGACGACCCGCAAGCAGGATTTGCAATTATTCGCCCAGATGGGCAATGTCCAGCTTGTGCCCAAATTGCAAATGCAATGCAAGCAAACTAACAGAGTTTATAAACCTAAAGGACTCATTACCTAGCGAGGTGCAGCCAAGATTTCAACGCCTTGTACCTCGCTAACCTCACTTTTTGCGACCAAATCCGCAAAATCCCCCTGTAAAGACGACAAACCTCATATTCCGCCAGAAATCTTGGTGATTCCCTATAAAACAGGGGATTTTTGCAAAAACCCCCTGTTTTTATCGGAAGCGCTTGAAATTCGTGTGACTTTTCTTAAGTTCACGTGTATAACTGTATGCAGAGCGATGAGAGGCTCGCGCTGCACTTAAAACGTAAACGTAAAAATCTCTGTATTTTTTCAATCATTTAGTTCCGGGAGGAAAGACTGAATATGAATTGGATTGTCGCCCTCATTTTGGGTTTGATCATTGGTTGGTTGATCGAACTCCTCATCGATTACTGGTTTTGGCAACGCCGTAAATGTGTCGATGTCCACGACGAAAATCTTCGGCTCAAAGCTGAATTAGATGGCCGTGGTGGAGATGTCAACGTAGATGTTGACGGTCTTCGCGCTGACCTTGATGGTGCTAATGTTCGCATTGGTGACCTAGGTGCTGAAAACATTGAGTTGAAAGCTGAAGTTGATCGCTTGAACGCTGAACTCGCAGCAGCACCTGACGTAAGCGTTGATGTTGACGCTGATCGTGGCGGTTTTGGCTGGTTAGAAGGCAACAACAAATGGGCTTTGTTCGCCGGCGCTGGTGGTGCCCTCGGCGGCTTGGCTGCATTGTTTAGCGGTGATGCTGACGAAGCAGAAATTAGCGCTAAGCTTGGCGAAATTGATGCTGAATTAGCTGCAAAAGCTGACCTTGAAGCTGAAAACGCTAAGTTGAAAGCTGACCTTGATGTTGTCCGTGACTTGAATAGCGACTTGAAAGCTGACCTCAAGGCTGAAATGGACGCCAAAGGTGATGTTGACGCAGGCTCACTTCAAGCAGAATGGGACGCTGAACGCGCGCGCTTGAACGCTGAAATTGATGGTCTTCATGGTCAACTCGCTGCAGCAAAAGACGTTGAAGTCAACGTTGAAGCTGATGGTGGCATGAACTTAGAAGGCAACAAGAAATGGGCATTGTTCGCAGGTGCTGGTGGCGCGCTTGGTGGCCTAGCAATGTTGTTCAATGACGATGCAGACGAAGCTGACATCAGTGCAAAACTGACTGAAATTGATGCTGAACTGGCTGCAAAAGCAAGCCTAGAAGCAGAAAATGCAGACCTTCGCGCTCGCGTTGGCGGCATGCCAGCGTACAAAATGGTCAAAGGTCGCGACGACCTGAAATTGATCAACGGGATTGGCCCTGCCTTCGAACGCCGCTTGAACGCTGCTGGTTACATCAACTTTGCTGACGTCTGTGCAGCAGACCCTGATGCGCTATATGCAGCCGTTGAAGCGAAAGAATGGCAAGACATTGACACCAAAGACTGGATTAGCCAAGCTTGCGCAATGCAATCTGCTGGCGAAGTCATGATCCTTGAAGACGGCACTGTTGTTGGTCGTGAAGGCGATGAACTCCGCGCACAATACAACACCTCACTGTCAGAAATTTCTAGCTTGAAAGCACAATTGGCCGCAAAGCCAAAGCCTGAAAACAAAGGCATGCGCAAGCTCAAGAAACAAGTCACTGAACTCACTGATGAAGTCACCTTGCTGCGCGCAAGTGGCGGCGGTTTTGGTTCGAGTGGCCGCTGGTTGATTGGACGTGATCGCTTACAAGACATCAACGGTATTGGCGAAACTTATGAAACTCGCCTCTACAACAATGGCATTACCTCATTCTATGAAGTTGCCCACGCATCTGCGGAAGACTTAGCAGCGGTTGCTGGTAAGGGAGACAAAGATGCTCCTGCTGATACCGCAAGCTGGATTACCCAAGCAAGCGCCATTATTGGTGGCGGTGCAATGGGTCGTAACCGCTTGCAAGACATTGGCGGCATTGGCCCTGTGTATGAAGAACGTCTCTATGAAAACGGCGTATGCTTCTACCATGAAATCGCAAATATGGACGCTGACGCACTTGCAGCAGCAGCCAGCGATGGCGACGATGTGGTCACTGCAGACACCTCAGACTGGATCCGACAAGCAAACGCAATTGTGGGTAACACCTTCTTGAGCGGTAGCAAAGGCGCTGTTGGCGCTGGCGGTTACGCGCTTGGTTACCTAATGAGCAATGTGTTCACGGGTGATCCAGACGACCTGACAAAGATCGAAGGCATTGGGCCAAAGATCAATGAGTTGATGAACAACGGTAACATCTATACCTTTGCTCACCTCGCAGCTGCAAGTGTTGAACGCTTGAAAGAAATTCTCGATGCAGGTGGCTCACGCTTCCAAATGCACGATCCAACCACATGGCCAGAGCAAGCAGCAATGGCCCGCGATGGCAAATGGGATGAATTGAAAGCATGGCAAGACGCTCTTGACGGCGGTCGGGCATAGTTAGTAATAGGAGATAGCTGTAATGACAACGGCAACCCCTTGTAACGACGCAGTCGTCCGCCGCTTTCGCTGGTGGAAGTGGATGGTTCCACTTCTCCTCGGTGCTCTGCTTTTGGCTGGTAATCAGTTTTTGAACCGCCAAATGCTAGACGCAGTCCGCGCGAACGCAGGAAATGCAGTTGCAATCCCTACCATTGCGTCGTTTGACGGTGTAGAAATTCCTGAAACAGACGTCGTCCGCAATTTGAGCATCAAGCAGCCAAACATGCGCACCGCAGGGATGGCAAACTTGAACGGCACTTGTGACACAGGACGTACCCACAACTTGGTCATTGATGGCGAAATTGTGGACACCTTTGACTGTCCAGATGGCACTTGGGCTTGGAGCGGCGAGCTCGCAGAAGGCAACCATGACATCGCACTTGAAGGTCTCTTGGCCGACGGTAGCGTTGGTGGTCGCTCACCGCTGAACTTACCATTGCTTGGTGCTGGCGCTGCTGCACTTGCTGCAGCAACGTTCGATCTGCCAGACACTGGTGACTATGACACAGGTGCTTACACCCTAAGTGGCGTCACGGCTCCAAACGGTGAAGTTGACATTATTGTCAATGGCAGTCGTGCAGACCGCATTGGTGCAGATGGCGATGGTAACTGGAGCTTTGATCTTGACCTTTCAGAAGCAGGCGAATACACCGTTGGTGCATACGCGCTGAATGAAAAAGGTCAAGCAGTAACAGGCTCTGGTTTCAATATCTTGAACATCAAGGCACCTGAAGTTGCAGACGCTGAACCTGAAGAAGAGGAAGCAGCTGAAGAAGAAGCAGAAGAAGTCGCTGAAGAAGCGACCGAAGAACCTACTGAAGAGCCAACCGCTGTTGCAGAAGCTAACTTTGATCTGTCTATTATTGGTCAGAATGAAGACGCTTCAGGTAACGCAGCTAACGGTTTCTTTGGGACTGGTCCTGCTGGCATCAGACTGGAAATTCTTGAAGGTGATCGTGTCGTCGGTGGCGCAATTGTGCTCGAAGACGGATCATGGCGCTGTGGCTGTCAGCTAGCACCGGGCGAACACACCTTGTACGTTCGTGACGCTGACAATCCAGACAACGTGAGTAACGAAATCACGATCTTGGTTGAAAACCCAGCACCTGCTTATGAAACCCCAACGGGCGCAGTTGATCCGAATACACCGAAATTCTCGTGTGCAGACGTATCAGTGCCACCAACGGGTGAAATCATTGGCACCTTGTGGAAGGTTGCACCATGTGAAACCCTCGGTTGGATTGCCGCTCGCGCAGGCACCACCGTGGCTGAACTGATTGCATACAACCCGCAAATTGCTGGCCCAAGCCAAATTTACGCTGGTCAGTTGTTGAACATTCCTCTCGATGCAGCTTGCTTCGATGTGAATACACACAGCGAAGGGTAAATTAGGCTAATCGCCTAACCTAACAAAAGGCCTTCCTCGCTACCAAATTGGCAGCGAGTGAAGGCCTTTTTTGTTTCCAATTTCAATTGCATTGTGTCGAATAGACTGGTAAATTCAGCAACATAAATTAGCCACACTTGACCTTTTGTCACACAAACCTATTTATTGAATAACTATGAGCATTTTCAGACGTTTTATCGGATTGATATTAGTATTGACAGCCTTAGCAGGTATCCTCATTAGCCTTGGAGGGATTTATTTTGTTTGGCAAACGCGCGACGTTTTAAGTCAACGGGTGATCGCTGGTGTTGAACCATTGCGACAGTCATTGACAACCACATCACAAGGGTTAGACGTTGCAGATCGGGCGTTGATCAATGCCCAAGGCAACATTGACACTGTGGTTGGGATGACAAGCACAATTGCAGAAACCATTAGCACCACAACGCCGGCTTTGGACGCCACAGCAGAACTTCTAGGGACAGAATTGCCGGCAAGTATTACCGCCGCTCAAAACGGTCTTGAATCAGCGCAAATTGGCGCACGTGCTATCGATGACACGCTGGGCTTCATTACTGGGCTCAACATTCCTTTTGTGGACATGGATGAATATGAACCTGATGAACCGTTGGAAGAGAGCTTAGCTGGTATTGCGTCTAGCCTAGGGAGCTTGCCAGGGTCTTTTGAAGTCATGGAAGACAGTCTGAATGCCGCTACCGTTGGGCTAACCAACGTCGAAGCAGATATTTACAGCTTAGCTGGTGGCATTGAAGACATCAATGGCAGCTTGGATGAAACTCGCGGCGTGCTTGGGCAATATCAAACTGTCATCACTGATTTGAACAGCTCAATTGACGGTGTTGAAACAGACCTTCCGCGCTTGTTCAATCAAATTTCTTGGGGCATTACAATTCTTTTAGCATGGCTTGCTATCACACAGCTTGGTCTGCTGGCACAAGGGCTTGAAATGCTTGGCAGCAGCACAAATGCAATTGTGGAAGAAAAAGTAGCAGAAGCACTTGAAGAGAAGGAGCAGATTGAAGCAATTGAAGAGGATGCAGAGGCTAAAGAAGAAGATTAGTCTCTAGCCTTCGCAACAGCCAGAAACTAAACAGCGTAGCGCCTTAGATTACTAAGGCGCTACGCTGTTTTTTATTTGCTATGGTGCCCAAGCGTCAGCAACGATGGCAACTAACTTCCAGTCATTGTCTAATGGCTCAAAGACTAGGCGAATGCTACGCCAATCTAAGTATCCATATTCATCTGTACCAGCGTAGTAATACTCTACGACTGCGCCGTCTGGAAAAACTTCTGCTGAATTATCAATCGTGTTTCCGGAAGAGACCCGTTCACGGAAACCGATGAGATCTGGCTGAGCAAGGTCTTCTGTGTAAGCAATTTCCGACAGATAGTCCGGGAAGCTATACAGTATTTCTTCGCCTTCGCCAAAGCCAAAGCCCCAGCTGTAAACCGTTGTGTCTGACATTAGACCCGCGACAAAATCCACCGCAAATTGCAAATCAGTTTCGTCAATAAAGCCATCAGCAGAAATCAACAGCCCCTTCTCTGGATGGGTTTCCAACGCGACAGCTGTCATTTCACCATCACGCAATGCTTGGATCACTGTATCCGCTTTCACATCGATCACACGGTCAATAAAGCCTCTTTGTTCGGCAAGGAAGTTGGCGTTGACCCAACCTTCATTGACACCATATACCACCTTGACCCAGTCTGGTTGGCTGGGGTCAATTTCAGCAGGCAATATTCGAATAACTTGGCCATCTGGTCCAATCGTGCCGACAATATCATTCTCGACGCCCGGCCCACTGCGCATGTTGAGCACATCATCCGCAGCCACACCAACGACCGCAAACGTTGCATCTAACGTTTGCCCCGGTTGAACGGTGTCTTGCGGAGGCGCAACATACATCCGGCTGTTGCTTACCGTGCGCAAAATATCACCAGGGAAGCTGGCAATATCATCGCCTTTGTAAAGTTCATTGAAAGTTTGCCACGCTTGATCATCCTGCCCAGAGTAGAGGTAGTCCAACACAACTGGCAACACCGAACACTTATTGCTGCCATCAAATTCGCCATAAGCACCGGCTTCACTTAGCTGAGCAGACTCAAGATTGCGCACAATCGATTCATCATAAACCTGCGGGAATTCAGGGCTAGCCGGAATGTAACCAAGATCTGGATCATATTTCATGACCACCTGAGGGAAAGGCGACCCGACGTATGGACAGTAAGCGTAGGCAAAGACATCATCACACGTGATGTATTCAAAAACGCCATCGCCGTTAAGGTCATTGAAGCCACCGCCACATTCGGCAGGTACACGTGATAAAACGTTTTCTAGACGATCTCCAACGCTATAGACTTCAGTGCCTGAACAACAATGTGCGCCGCCCGTGAAACGCTCAATAATCACCTCAGGGGTGCCATCATTGGTAAGGTCAGTTCCGTTGAGTTCCCCAAAGCCAATGGCATAGTCAACAATTTCAAAACGCTCACCGTCTGCCATAATGCGCACGTAATCACCACCTGGCAAATCACCATCTGGATAGGTGTAGTATTCAAACACAAAGCGTCCATAGTCCAGCGTTTCGGCAAGCTCATATTCAACAGATGGATCAATGGACGACCCTAGTTCATAGTCTGGGTTCACCGCTTGGTAAATACCGGTGTAAAGATCACTCGCTTGCAGGGCATCTTCAATTTCCCAGCGGAATGCATCAGCATCATCGCCCTGATAGTGTTCGTCAAAGGCTTGCCAAGCTAAGTCAGTTTGTCCAGAATAAAGCAGTGGTAACGCGTAATACAAGACGGCACACTTATTTGTGCCGTCTAATTCACCCATTGCGCCGGGTTCAATCGTCTCTGCTTGTGATTTCCCATAAGCAATAGAGTCTAGATAGGCATCTGCAAAATCAGTTGATGCCGGAGCATAGGCATTGGTGTCAGCGTCATATTTCAACACAACTAATGGATAAGGTGAACCTGCCCCACCGCAATACCGATGAGAAAAGATATCGTCCGTAGTGAGCGCCTCGGCAATGCCATCGCCATCAAGGTCTTCAAATTGCGCACCTGTCTTGTTTGGACGTAAGTTGAGCAGTTTGTCTAGACCTTCATCGTGCACTTCGTAGACAGTCGTGCCAAAACAACAGCTTGCGCCACCCGTGTAGAAGTCAACAC
Source organism: Anaerolineales bacterium (assembly GCA_020630225.1). GTDB lineage: Bacteria > Chloroflexota > Anaerolineae > Anaerolineales > UBA6668 > JAHDIM01. The sequence continues at coordinate 13,921 of JAHDBS010000073.1, forward strand.
TGACTTCTGGAATGCCATTGTTATTCAGATCTGGGGCATCTAGAAGCGACACCGCCGTGACATTTTCAAACCAAATATTGTCAGTACCTGGACCATCGATACTCAGCATACCTTGATAAGGCGCACCTTCATCTGCCACCCAGTGCCGGAAGCTGTAGTTACCAACCGTAAGCGTTTCGCCTAATTGATAGGTCGCTTTCGGATAGAAGATTGACGTAGGAGGCGGCGAATTCAGCACAACATCGTCTTGAGCGTCAGACGCGACAGCCTCTTCTTCGTCATCTGCAGAATCAGTAACTTCATCGTCTGTGGCATCTTCCACATTTTCTTCGGTGACTGCATCTTCAACTGTTTCAGCATCAGCACTGTCAGCCCCCTCGTCTGCTGTGACCTCAATGTCTTTCGACTCTGGTTCAGCGGCATCCTCTGTGTCTTGCGAGGTTGATCTAGCCATTAGCGTGGCAGCCGCAGCCGTTGCAATTTCAGGAGGAATATCGCCTTCCTCTTCCATGGGCGGCGGCGTAAGAATTTGATCTGCCGTTTCACGGACTTGACTACATGCAGTCAAAAACAGCAGTGCACTTAGACTTACTAAAACAATCTTTCGCATTGGGGGCTCCTATATTTAGAGGGACAGAACAACATACTCTATAAAACGCTGCTGATACGGCTTTTCCGTACTGCACATGCAGCAAAGCAGTAGCAGGCATTTCGTTCTGGACATAAGCGACTTACTAGCATTGTATGATAGGTTCTTCTGAAAAATTCAGGACGAGTGAAATTACTAAGGCAAACGCATATGAACGTAAGTGATTACCAAACACAAGCTGCACGTACAACAACCACAAAAGTCGGGTTTGATCCGACTGAAGATCAGACTATTTTGGTATGGAACGCGCTCGGATTAGCAGGAGAGGCTGGAGAAGTTGCTGATACTGTAAAAAAAGCAGTATTTCATCAGCATGGCTTAGATGTTGAGAAGCTCAAAGTAGAACTAGGCGATGTGCTTTGGTACATCGCAGCAATTTGCACACAGCTCGATGTCAAGCTAGAAGAGGTAATGCAAGCAAATATCGACAAATTACAGGCACGCTATCCGGAAGGCTTTTCAGTTGAGAAGAGTAAAAACAGAGACAAGTAACGCGATTGCGCATTACTAACAAAGCAGACTTCTTCTCAACACCTTGGTCTTGAATAGAAGCCCGCTTTGTCATTTGGCGTTAGTTCACTAACTCTTTCTGATCCGCCTCGCGGACACCTTCGCCAGTCTGCACGCCTGTATCCCAATTACGTTTGACGAGTGGCATACGCCAGCCAGTACCAAAGGCGCGTCGAGTCACCTTAATGCCAGGTGCTGCCTGCTTCCGCTTGAATTCATTGATTCGCACCAAGCGCAGCACTTTCGCGACAGTCGCTTTGTCAAAGCCACGGGCCACAATTTCCGCCTGCGATTCGTGCC
>JAHDBS010000074.1:0-2767 GCA_020630225.1 Anaerolineales bacterium
CGCATTGCTGTTGAAGTTAAGAGCAACTAGTTCTTTCAACAGTCGCATACGTTAGAGTTTAGGCCGTGTCTTTTCACGGCCTTTTTCGTTTCTCTCTTTTCTCAATATTTGCTCAGCATTGGTCTTGCATACTAAATAGACTAGCTTTTACGCGCTGCTGAGCGGTTATCTTTCTCGCTATGAACTTTGAAACAGCTGCATTCTTATTTCCCGGCCAAGGGTCACAATCTGTTGGTATGGGGCAAGCCTTAGCGGCCTCGTCTGAAACGGCGGCCAATCTATTTGCTGAAGCCGATGACATTCTGGGGTTTGCGCTGAGCGAACTCTGCTGGAACGGCCCTGCTGATGAGCTGAATGACACCATCAATACGCAACCTGCGCTGTATGTAACCAGCATGGCGGCGTTAGCGGTACTAAAAGAAGTAGTGCCAAATGTACAGCCAGCATTTATTGCTGGTCACTCATTAGGGCAAGTAACGGCAGCGGCTGCTGCGGGCGCGTTGAGCTTCGCCGATGGGTTGCGCTTAGTGCGTGAACGCGGGCGACTGATGAAGTTAGCGGGCGAGCGCAGTCCGGGGGGCATGGCAGCTGTTATTCGGCTAGATGCTGACAAACTCACCGCTGTGTGTGAACAAGCGAGTGCAGAAACTGGCAAGCCAGTTCAACTTGCAAATGACAACTGCCCCGGTCAGGTTGTGATCTCTGGGGACAATGCCGCGCTGGACTTGGCAGAAACGTTAGCCAAGGAAGCAGGCGCTCGAATGGTGAAGCGTCTACCGGTTTCAATTGCTGCCCATTCGCAACTGATGGAAAGCGTAAGTGCTGAATATGGCGCAGCCGTTGATGCAGCAACACTTTCCTTGCCAGCAATGCCGCTGATTGCGAATTCAACAGCAGTACCTGTTGCTGACTTGGACAGTCTACGGGCTGAATTTAAATCGCAATTGACTTCACCTGTTCGCTGGACTGAATCAGTGCAATATATGATCAAGAATGGCGTCACAAGCTTTATTGAAATTGGTTCGGGCAATGTGCTAACTGGTTTGCTAAAGCGAATTGATCGCAGCGTTTCCGGTTACAATGTGAACAGCACAGACAGTATCTCTGAATTACTCAAGTAGAGAGAAAGAATAGAGAGGTTCTGCGCTGCTAGCCAGCTAGCTTAGCTGACTGTTGCCTAGCCTCTATCGATTCTCTATCCTCTATCTTTATCTATGGCAAAACGTCGTTTATTACGCTTGGAACTCCAAGGGTATAAGACCTTCGCGTCAAAAACTGAATTCCAGTTCGGCGAAGGAATCACCGCGATTATTGGACCGAACGGGTCTGGTAAGAGCAACATTGCAGACGGTCTGCGTTGGGTGCTGGGGGAACAATCCTTCAGTATGTTGCGCGGTAAAAAGACCGACGACATGATCTTCGCTGGGTCGGAACAGCGCGCACGCTCCAGTATGGCGTCTTCGACCATTGTCTTTGACAACTCCGATCAATGGTTGCCGCTCGACTTCTCCGAAATTAGCATCACACGGCGGGCTTACCGCAATGGACCAAATGAATACCTCATCAATGGTAAGAAAGCGCGTTTGCGTGACATTGCTGACTTGCTAGGTAAGGTTGGTCTTTCACAGCGTAATTACACCATTATTGGGCAGGGTCTCATTGACAATGCGCTGTCCCTCAAGGCCGATGATCGCCGCGCGCTTTTCGAAGAAGCTGCGGGGATTGGGGTCTACCGCAACAAACGCCAAGATGCGCTCAAGAAACTAGACCAAACAGCCCGTAACTTAGAACGCATTGAAGATGTGCTGACCGAGGTCAAGCCGCGTCTTCGCGCCTTGGAGCGGCAAGCCAAACGGGCGCGTGAATACAACGCGCTTCGTAGTGATCTAATGTCACTCCTGCGTGTTTGGTATGGCTACAAATGGTTTGCTGTTGAAGAAGCTGTACAAAATGCACGCACCAACGCGCTTGCGAACGAGCAAGACTTGCAAAAACTGCAAACGGATCAAGTAGCAATCGATAGCCGCTTGAATGGCTTGCGTGAGACGATCAATAGCTTACGGGCACAGATCAACTCTTGGCGGCGCGAAACGTCTCGTCAGCATGGCGAACGGGAAGCAATTACCCGTAACCTGGCTGTCTCTGAAGAACGCATCCGTAGTTTGGAAGAGCAGCGCGAAACAGTTACCTCTGAAATCATCCAGTTGGAAGCGTCGGTGCAGTCTGACAACGAACGCTTGAAAGAAGTGGATGCAGAAGTACAGCGCTTGCAAGCAGAACGCAATGAAGCCCGCAGCAAAGTTGATGAAATTGAGGCGCAACGGCGCGCATTAGCGGCTGAACGCCGCAAAATGACCGAACGGCAGCAGCAAGTGCGTCGGAAAGTCAATATCCTGACTCAAAAACTTACCGAACAACAAGGGCGGCGCAAGGCGTTGTTGAATCGGCAGGACCGTTTGAAACAAGACCGCGCACGTGTCAAAACCGAGTTGGAAAATGCAGAAGTCAAAGTGAAGCAACTGCAGCGCTTGGTAGATGCAGCGACAACATCGCTTGTAGAGGCGCAAACTAAACGGAAGCAAACGCAGGTGACGTTGCAAGACGTCACAGAGAAGATTTCGTTGGTTGACCAGCAACGTAACAATATGGGCAGTGAAATTGCCCAAGCGTTAGGGAAAGTTGAGCGTTTGGTCGCGCGGCAAGAAATTCTGGCGCAGCAGCGCGAAAGCGGCAATGCTGACGCTGGTCAGCAACAGTTGCGGAGTGC
>JAHDBS010000074.1:2867-7677 GCA_020630225.1 Anaerolineales bacterium
TCCCGAAATATGGTGACGGCATTGGCTGGGCCTCTGGTCTGGTCAGTTGTGATCCGCAATATCGTCCAGTAATTGATACTTTGCTCGGGCGCGTGCTGCTGTGTCAAACGCGGTCTGGTGCGCAAGAGGCCTCACAATCGCTACCGCATGGTGCGATGGCAGTGTCCTTGACCGGTGAAGTATTCCGCGCTGACGGAATTGTCGTGATTGGGAAGTCTGCTGGCGCAAAGACGCTTGAGTTGGAACGCGAATTACGCGGATTACCAAAGAAAATTACGGCAGCGCAAGCGATACACGCTCAGTTGCAAAATCAGTCTGAGAAATTGAAGGCCGATCGCGAGCAGCTGAGCCTGCAACAGCGTAAGCTGCGTGAAGCGAGCACTGAAGCGCAACGCGCTGAACAACGTGCGCAAAAAGAACGCGATACTGCTCAGCTGAATGTAGAGCGTGCGAAATCAAATACGCAGTTCCAGCAGCGTCAAGCCGATAATATTGAGCGCGACCTGCAGGGCATTACCAAGACAGTCAAATCGATTGACACTGAAGTTGAAGAGCTGACTGCTGATCGTAAAAAGGCGGAGCACGAAGCGCGTGTGTTAGCAGCTGAACTGCTCAAGCTGGATTCGGACGACCTGTCTGCAAAAATCGCGGGTTGGCAAACCAACTTGGCTGTTGCGGCACAAGCGTTGAAAGGGGCTGCAAACCAAAAGTCTGAAGTCCACAACAGTTTGCAGCGTAACCAAAGCCAGCTTGGAAACCGTAAGCAGCGCCGCAGCCAACTTGAAAACGAACGCGGCAGTCTTGAATCACGCATCAGCGATATGCGTGGCAAGGATAGTAAATATCAGGCAACGCTAGATGAGTTGCGCGCCTTGCGTAAACCTGCTGAAGAAAAACTGTCTGGCTTAGAAACCAACTTGGCAGAAGCCGAGCGCGCAGAAAGCGCAGGGCGGGGCGTGTTGCACGCTGCAGAGCGTAAAAATGCAGCTTCGCAGCTGGACTATCAGCGGCGTCAAGACGACCTTGAAAACTTGAAGCGTCAAATCCTAGATGACTTTGGTGTCATCGACGAGTTTGAAGAAAAGCCGAAGGTAGAAACGCCTGCTGAAGCAGAGGTCCCCGCTGAAGCACCTGCGGACCCTGAAGCTGTACAGCAGCCAGACGGCGAAGCACCTTTAGAGGGTGAGACCGCTGAAGAAGGTCAGGATGTGCAGGCTGAAGAACCAGCGCAAGATCCGACTGTGTTGGCAATTGAAAGCATCATTGAGCATCTTGAACGCGTAGATGAAGTGCCAGACGGCATTGAAAAGCAAATCCGCGAAAAACGGATTGGCTTACGCAAAATGGGTGCAATCAACCAAGATGCGCAGGTTGAGTACGACGAAGTCAAAGAGCGACACGACGACTTGATGACCCAAATCGATGATTTGAACCAAGCCAGCGATAGCTTGAAAGAAATCATTGGGGAATTGGATGCATTGATGGATCGTGAGTTCCGTGCCACGTTTGAGGCAGTCTCTCGCGAATTTACCAAAGCATTCCAGCGTCTGTTCAACGGCGGTACAGCTGAACTCAAAATGACCAATCCGGATGACGTTACGACAACCGGAATCGAAATTGCTGCGCAACTCCCTGGGAAGCGTATGCAGGGGCTGGATTTGTTGTCTGGTGGGGAGCGTTCATTGACCGCTTGTGCATTGATTTTTGCACTGCTGAGTACATCACCAACCCCATTCGCCTTGATGGACGAAGTAGACGCGATGCTTGATGAAAGTAACGTGGGGCGCTTCCGTGACATGTTGGCCGAATTGAGCTCGCGTACCCAGTTCTTGGTGATTACCCACAACCGCAACACCGTAGAGGTTGCGGACACGGTTTATGGGGTCTCCATGAAAGCCGATAGCACTAGTACCATCATCAGCTTGCGCTTAGACGGTGACAATGTTGCCAAGGGCAACACCAAAGAAATGTCACTCCTGAAGCAGTAGAATAGTTCTGAGTAGAGCGGGCTTCTTTGAGAAGCCCGCTTTGTATTTAATGCGCTATTCTGTCTAATTCCTGCTAGAATAAACGTTCCAAATTTCTCGCTGAGTTTCTCTAAAAACACCACTTTTATGACCACTTACGTCGCTCTTGATCTTGAAACCACTGGCCTTAGTTCTGAAACAGATGCCATTACTGAAATTGGCGCTGTTAAGTTCAAAAACGGTCGGGTTGAAGACACTTATCAACAGTTGGTGAACCCCGGGCGCAAAATCCCGCCAAAGATCATTGAATTGACAGGTATTACTGACACTATGGTGATGGGCAAGCCAAAATTCAAAACGGTCTTGCCGGACTTAGTGGATTTCGTGGGGGATGCGGTCATTGTGGGTCAAAACATTCGCTTTGACTTGAGCTTTTTACCGAAGTATCTGAGCTTAAACGAAGTGGTAGATACGTTCGATTTAGCGACGATTATGTTGCCCGCAGCAGGGCGCTATAACCTTGGGGCGCTGGGTCGTCATTTGAAGATTATGCTGCCACCATCCAACACGCGCCATCGGGCGTTGGATGACGCGAAGTTGACGCATTTGGTCTACTGGCGGCTGTACGAACAAATTCAAGAGTTGCCGCTGGAAATTTTGGCGGAAATTGTCAATTTGAGCCGCAACGTTGAAAACTGGGATGGCGCTTTTGCTTTCCGCGAAGCGCTGCGTACACGCCCAACGCGGACGGTAACCCGTGGCGCGCAGGCTGATCCCGTTACCAATATTCCGCTCTTTGAAGACAAAGACATTCCTGGGCGTCCGCTCAAGCCAGTGGAGACCCCAGAGCCGCTTGATCTGGATGCGGTGACGCATCACTTTGTGCCAGATGGTACCTTTGCGCAAGCGTTGCCAAAGTATGAATTCCGTCAACAGCAACTCGACATGATGCAGCAAGTCGCGGGTGCGTTTTCTAATCCGCATCACTTGTTGGTTGAAGCGGCAACGGGGACTGGGAAAAGTATGGCGTATCTGACGCCATCGATTGAATGGGCGTGGCAAAACGAACATCGCGTTGTGGTGTCAACGAACACGATCAATTTGCAAGATCAGCTTGTCAACAAAGATTTGCCAATGTTGCGTGACGCATTGGGAATACCGTTTGTGTCGGCGCTGTTGAAGGGGCGAAGTAACTATATCTGCCCGCGTCGTTTCAACAACATTCGGGCGCGTGGGCCGCGTAACGCAGACGAGATGCGGCTGCTGGCGCGGATGCTCAATTGGCTACCAACCACAGAAACTGGAGACCGGACGGAGATCCGGTTATTTAGCCCCGGTGAACGCGAAGCTTGGTCGCGTATGTCGGCTGAAGATGAAGGCTGCACCACGCAGCGCTGTGCAAATGAAATGGCCGGTATTTGCCCGTTTCATCGCACGCGCCAAACTGCAGAAAATGCGCATGTAATTGTGGTCAATCATGCGTTGTTATTGGCTGATGTGGCGGCTGAACATCGTGTCTTGCCTGAATATAGTTACTTGGTCGTTGATGAAGCCCATCACCTTGAAGCTGCAACAACAGATGGCCTTAGTTTCACTGGCCGCCAAGGGGACTTTGAGCGCCGCCTGCGCGACTTAGGGGGACCAAGTAGTGGCCTGTTAGGTCGAATTTTGACCAACCTAATGACAGCGGTGCCGCCTGAGAAATATGGCGGCGTCAATGACACGGTCAATAAGGCTTATAACGCTATTTCGGCTGGGACGACGCATAGCGGCAATTTCTTCCAGACCGTCAAAGACTTCTTTAGCTTCCATTCGCACGGGCAAGCGTCTGGCTATGATGAAAAGATCCGGATTGTTGAGAAGCAGCGCGAAAGCGAAGACTGGCAAGACGTTGTCATTGCTTGGGAAAACTTAGAAACCATGCTCAAGCCGGTCTTTGATTATCTGACCGATATCATCAAGGCGTTGGAAGACTTAGAGCAATACGAGATTGAAGAGCGCGAAGAAATGCAGTTGGGTGTGAATGCCATCATGCGCTACTTTGATGAATTTGCGACTGCGATGCACGGTCTGGTCATTGAGCCAGACGAAAATCGTATTTATTGGCTAGAAATGTCTGACGATGGTCGCCGCCTTGCGCTAAATGCAGCGCCATTGAATGTCGGACCATTGATCAAAGCGAGTCTGTGGGAGACCAAAGCCTCCGTGGTACTTACCAGCGCAACGCTGACTACTGCCAAAGACTTTGGTTATATTCGTGAGCGGCTCGCAGCGGATGATGAGGTCAAAGAATTTGCGGTGGGGTCACCTTTTGACTACAAATCGCATGCATTAGTGACTGTGCCAAAAGACATGCCAGAACCTACTCGAGATCGCTTTGGCTACCAGCGAGCGTTGGAAGACGGGCTGCGTGACTTGCTGCTTGCAACGAAAGGGCGAGCGCTGGTCTTGTTTACGGCATACTCACATTTGCGCGATACGTCCAAGGCAATTCGAAAGGACCTAGAAGATGCAGGCATTGCGGTATATGACCAAACTGTTGGCGCTTCACGACACCAGTTAGTGGAAATGTTCCAAGCGTCGGAAGCGGCGGTGCTCATGGGCACACGCAGCTTCTGGGAAGGGGTGGACATTCCCGGTGATGACTTGGTCTGTGTTGCAATTGCAAAGTTGCCATTTGACGTGCCAACCGACCCCATTATTGCGGCACGCAGTGAAACCTTTGATAACTCCTTTGCAGACTATGCAGTTCCAGAGGCTATCCTGCGCTTCCGTCAGGGCTTTGGACGTCTCATTCGGACGCAAGCGGATCACGGCTTAGTGGTGGTGTTTGATAAACGGGT
>JAHDBS010000074.1:7777-15205 GCA_020630225.1 Anaerolineales bacterium
GTCTCATTCGGACGCAAGCGGATCACGGCTTAGTGGTGGTGTTTGATAAACGGGTCTTGACTAAACGGTACGGTGACCGCTTCCTCAACTCATTGCCCGAAAATGTCTATCGCTGGGATGGAAAACGCTCGCAACTGCCCGAAGTTGCGCGTCGCTGGCTGGCAAAGAAAGAGAAGAAGACAGAGTAAAGAAGCTCTGTGTCGCTAAAATTACGATTAACCCAGAGACGTGACGGAAAGTAAGCGATAATTTCGAATAGCGACGTGACATAGGGTCTCTGTCGCTAAATTATGAAGCGCATTTTCTTTCTCTGTCTGTCATGATCCTCTGGCTTCAACTTTTTGTCTTTGCTGTTAGTCTGTGGCTAGGACTTTATATATTCCGCAAAGGTCAGCATTTCCATGCCGCGCGGCTGGCTGGAATTGCACTGTCGCTTTACGCAGCAATCATTGCGCTGCAATTGCTGTGGCAAGTAAGCGACTCGGCGCCGTCTGAGCTAACGCTACGCATTGTTTGGCCGCTCTGGCTGTTCGCCAGCGTCTTCTGGATCGGCGCAATCGATCATCTTCCCTTACAGCATCAATTTATTGACGGTCCAAAATGGTGGCGTGCCATCATTTTGCCGTTTAGCTTGTTTCTTGCTGGTCTTACCGTTGGCACTGACCTGATTATTGACTTTGCTAATCAGGGGCGTGGGCCGTACTACACGCTATATGCCATTATTCACGTTTTGCTGATTGTGTCTGCGTTTGTCACGGTTCTTGTTGAATTTTGGTACGAGCGTCAACGCGCAATTGGCTGGCTGATCTTTGCTGCGATTGGTCTAATGATTTCAGCAGTCCTTGTCTTCTTCCCAATTGGTGAAATTGCCCCGAGCTTGTTATGGGTCGGCGTGGCGTTTGACATGCTGCTGATGGGTATCGTGATGGCCTATCTGGACGCGTTTGAAACGGGGACGCGCTTTTTACCCGAGATGTCACGATCGTTTGTGCAAACGTTTGGCGTGATTGCCCTGATTGTGGGGCAAGTGATTGCAATTGCTCTGATTTGGCAACATGTGCCCCAAGTCGCATTTCCGGCTTTACTGGCGCTAACGGCAACCGTCATTGTGTTGTTTCAATTTGGCGCCGACTTACAGGCAAAATTAGACCGGGTGCTATATCCCGCGTCGCCTGAATTGGAAACACAGCGTGAACAGCTGCGTGAACTTGAAGCCTCGGTCACAAAGAAATCAATTTCAGCCCTGCCGACAGATGACTTTGATCAATTTGCAAAGATCGTACGACGGGCATTGTCCGACCTGAATAATGTGCCACGGTTGGCTGCATCACCACTATTGGATTTGCCGCACTTGTCCGCGACCGATTCGCCCTTAGAAAAGGCGCAGGCGCTACGAGATGATCTGCATCAGCGCATTCGTAATTTGAAGCCTTCAACTGACATTACATTTGATCACACCACAGCGTGGCGCCATTACAACGTGCTGTACTACCCCTACGTTGTTGGGTTGAAGCCGCATAGCCGGCGTGGCGTTCCGCCCGAAACCGAAGCTGAATATCAAGAAGTGCTCAACTGGTTTCGCACAGAAGTGCCGGAGCGCACGCTCTACAACTGGCAAACAACCGCAGCCCGCGTTTTAGCGCAGGATTTGTGGGAGCTAATTGCGTAGCTTAGAAGACCCAAGCTAATACGTGGTCGCTAAGCGCATGTATTGGCACTGGTTCATTCAAATTGGCAACGTTTGGCAGTGAAACGTCTGGTGTTGGCAGTGCAATATCCGCTAAAACTAGGGCACGACGGTGAATTGCGCTGTCAAACATGAACTACAGGAGAAACTCTAATGTCTGATTCAAATTTACGCTCGCTGTTTCGGTTAGATGGGGTGGTGACTACCCTTAGCGGATTGCTAATGCTCGGTATCCCTGATGTGTTGATCAATTGGCTACAGTTAGGCAGCATTACGCCTATGTGGGTTCGCATTGTTGGGGGTGTCTGGCTGCTGTTTGGGATATGGCTATTTACAATTTGGAATGCAACATATACCAAAGGAATTGCAGCCTTCGCTGCTATTGTGCTGGCCCTCAATGGGGACTTGCTCGTGTTAGCACCTCTATTTGGCAACCTTGGGATTGGAGTCATTGGCTGGATTGCGATGCTAGGGACAGCTGGCTTTATCTTTTATGTGGCTTGGCAATGGTTCTTATTATGGAGACGGTTACCAGCGTAGTGAGGACATCCCTATGAAATACGTTTATCTTTTACTCATGGTGCTTGGCACCGTTGTCCCGTGGTATTTCTTCGGACAAGCGTTGTTTGTCGAAGGACTTTCGTTCAGCGAGTTTGTCGCATCTTGGTCAACCACTAATGGTGCAAAAGGAGCCTTGGCAGACTTAACCTTTACAGGCATTGCCGCAGTGATCTTCGCTATTGTGGATGCACAGCGTAACAACATCAAACGCTGGTGGTTGATGTTGCCCGCCATTTTTCTCGTCGGATTTTCACTTGCAATTCCAATGTACTTATACATTCGTGAAACACAAATGGAAGCGCGAGAGGCGGCTCACTAGTACTTTTTAGATTTACCCGTAAATAGACAACTGTTTGAAATCGGTAAGAATTGCAGATTTGTGTAAATCTGTGGTTCTTACCGCTTCACTTTGGTCACTGCAAAACTGTATAATCGATCTATGCCGTCAAAGTTAGGTCCTTGTTTTCTAAAAACTGACGATACCTTGTTCGACTTTCTCGAAGCAGGGTCTCCGCTCGTCAAGTTAGTAGATGACTTCTCCTCTGCTGCGCAAATCGCGGAGCGTTATCCAGATGTATTGATTCTGGGTGGCATTACTGCGCGTGATGACGAAGGAAACCTTTGGCGCGCAGAACATTACTTTGAGCGTGGAATGGCGCCAGAAATGGCAGCGCGCTTATTCCATGACCTCCACATTGCCATTTACTTGGCACATCCAGAAATTAAATATTGGGAAGGCCCGCACGAACCGCGTTGGAATACAGCTTCACAAATGGAGTGGTACGCCAAGTTCGAAATCGCACGGATGTATTTACTGCGCGAAGAAGAGCGCTTTGCGGTGGTGGGTAACTTTGGCACTGGTCAACCTGACCTTGCATTATGGCCGCATTTTGTTGAAGCCATTGAAGCCTGTGTTTGGACAGACTCCATTTTAGGGCTACACGAATACACGTCCCCATGGATGTGGTGGGGCACTGGGATGTATCAGCCAGATGAAACCGATGAAGGTGAATCGGGTTGGGCGACGTTGCGTTATCGCAAGTTGTTAGATGACGTCTTGATGCCCGGTGATATGCAAAAGCTCAAAATTGCAATTACAGAATGCGGTTTGGGCGATGCACCATTTGTTTCGATGGATGACAACCCCGGTGACTGGCGCTCTAATGCCGGTTGGTGGGAACGCTGGGATGGCCGCTCAGATCCGATTGGTTACTGGCGTAAAGAACAGCGTAACGTACATCGGTATTATGTTGAGCAGCTGAAGTGGTATGACATGCAGCTGCGGCTCGACCCTAATGTGGTGGGCGCAACGGTCTTTGGCATGGGCATTCAAGACGACTCGCCCGTCAAAGACTACGACATTGTCGATACGCCAGTTGTGGACTATCTCACTGCTTATATTCGCGTGGAAAGCTTTGTGCAAGACACGCGTAAACGTGGTGAATTCCGCCCTGAAAATTTAGATAAATACGCACCTGTTTCACGTCCTGAAGATTTGCCCGAATTCCTACGGACAGGCGAAACGCAGCCGCTTAGTGAAGACGCACTGGAAGCCAGTCTAGAAGTCTTAGGCGTTACTGATGATCCGCCAGCAACCAGTGAATTCCTCGAAGAAGAGCCGGGCGAAACTGAGTTTTACGACTTCCTCAAGGTTGAAAACGTGCCTGAGTTCATCGAAGACGATGAGCTGTTCATGGTCACACCGCAGCCAGACTTTGTCCTTGGCGATGAGGATATTGCGGATACAAAAGCGAAGCGCGAAACAGCAGAATTTTTACAACAGGCCGATCATCCTGATGCTACGCAGCCTTATCTGCCAATTGAAGCAGACGAAGAAGCGGTGCCAGAATTAGAACTAGTGCCAGAGGCGCCAACAGAAGACGTGCCAGTTGCCGAAACTTCAGAGTTTATTGACGACACTGAAGCTGAAGAAAGCGCTGTTGACGCTGCACCTGAGCAATTAGAGCTGTCTCCATTTATGGATGACGACCGGGTGCTGTCTGAAACCAACACCACAACAGAAGCAATTGCGGACTATGAAGTCCCAGACTTCCTAAGCGATACGCGTCATGCGACCGAATTCCTAGATGACAATGCTGGGACAGAAATGGTCGATATTGACATGAGTACCGATGGCGCAGGCTTGTTCGAGACGGACTTGCTGAGCCATGGTGCCGAAGTGGTCACTACTTTTGATGTCGAAGATGAGACTGCGGCTGACCCCAAAGCCGACTCAGATGAGGTCCCAACTGCTGATACTGCTGATGCAGATGTTGCTGAAGTAGTAAGCGCTGTTGAAAATGAAGTTGTTTCAGACGACAGTGCTAATGTTACTGACCCCGCTGCTACGCCTGAACCCGTCAAGCAAACGCAAGAGTTGCCAAGTGGCGTGACATTAATGCCGCCGCCGGACATTCCAGAAGATTACGCACCGATTGGTATTAATTTGCTGGCTAACTATGACTTCTCAAATGGCTCCTATGAGATTACGGAAGATCAAATTTCCGTCCCAACGGATTGGAACTTGTGGTTTGCGTCAGAATCGCTTGGGAAATTAGAAGGTCAAGATCATCCTTGGGGTGTGCCGGAAACGCGCGCGTACCGCAAAGGGGAACCTTCTCCATTTGAACAAACCGGAATCTTCCGCGAGTCTTCACATGTCTTGCATCTTGGTGGGGCGTGGCATCCAATTTGGCTGCGCTTGAGTCAAAAAGTGCGTGACCTTGAAGTTGGCCAACCTTATCGTTTCAATGTCAGCATCTTGCCTCGTTTGGTGAAGTCATTTGATGCAACTGGGCAAGTGATGGCGCAGGATGATCTTGCTGGTGAACATCGCCTGTTGGTCGAAGCTGGTGAACACGTTTTTGATAGCGGCTGGATTACCAGTAAAGACGTTCGCGTTGGACAGTACACTGAACTGATATTGGACTTTGTGCCAACTAAGTCATCAGCACAGATTACGATTGAGTTACGTGGCCGACGGGGTCTAGTCAACACGGGGTGGTTCCTTGACGAAGCGCAATTGCATCGCTTGGGCACCGTGGACGAAGAACCGGACTTGATTGAAGAGCCTGCCGCAGCAGATGCTGATCCGGGCGCTGTGAAGCTGCAGACAGCAGAGCTAGGCGCGCATTTGCGCAACGCTGCGTTTGATCAGGCAACATACTTACCGAAGACGCTCTTGCCAGAGCTGCGCGTGCCGACGGCATGGGAATTTTGGTTTGCAAGCGCGACAACACCAACTGTCAGCCGACAAACTGAAGAGTGGCTACCACCCCGCGCCGACATTATCACCACGCATAATAGCCGTGAGGATGATGTAATTGCCTTTGACAAAGGATATTCACGCACGTTCCGCATTTACAGTTCATGGCGTGGTCTATGGTGGAAAATGTGGCAAAAGCTGAAGCTAGAAAAAGGCAAACAGTACACCCTAGAAGTTGATTTACTTGCTGACCCAATTGTAGAGTTGCTTGAAGGCGGCATTCGTAAGTATCCAAAGCAAGTAGACGCCGGCGAAGTCTGGCTCTCTGCGCACTACGGGCGACGCAAAGACGAGCGCTTGTATTTGCTTGGGCAAGATTTTGTCGCGGGTGACCCTGCAACCCTCACTTTAGACTTTACGCCAAAACGTGACCGGGTCTTTGTGGCGTTAGAAGTTCGCTCGCGCTATGCGTTTACCCACAATGCGTGGCATGTCGCTGGTATTCGACTTTTTGAGAAATAAAGATAAGTATTGGCGAACGCGTCGAACTTACTTTGGGTCCTGTCTGATCTTTCCCCACAATATTTAATACGTATTTAACATAAATAAGCATAGGTGTTGCTAAGCTAACGAGCGAACAACGCTAATTGCTGTTCGACTATTTGCGTCTTCACAACTGAGATTAGTATGTCTAGCCTTAGTTCTGGATAAGCAAAGAGTGTCTAGACTTTCGGCTCTCTGAAAGGCCTTCTTGGCGTTAGGCAAGGTCTCTCAAGAGTTAGCATTTCTAGTGCCTTTTATGGGAAGCCCAAGTCTCTTTTAGCTCATTTTAGGCTTTTACTGTGCCTTCACAGCGGAGATACTATCGACTTTGCCTTGTTTTCGTCGCGCGGAAGTCAGGACGGTATTGATCTGTGCTGTCTCTTTTACCCAGAACTGAGGTTACCTAAGCGGGTTATTCATGTTCCGATTGAAATTCTTGCTCCAACTTGCCCTAATTGTTTTGTTATTCACAACGTTCTTTGTTGTTTCGAGCCAGGTGCAGGCGGCTAACTTAACAGTCTGCGCTAGCGGATGTGATCACACTTCGATTCAGGCTGCTATTAATGCTGCAGCGGCAGGCGATGTTATCAACGTGCAAGCTGGCACTTACACTGAATCCAACATCACTATAAACAAAAATCTCACGATTAGAGGGGCGGATGCAACCACCACGGTTGTGCAAGCTGCAGCAACAGCAGATACTGCAACGCACCGTGTTTTTACTATCGGCAATAGCGGCGTGGTAGCTGCGTTAGAGAACTTGACCATTAGAAATGGCAGAGCAGTCACAAGTAGTTTTCAGGGAATGCATGGGGGCGGGATTTACAACGCTGGGACGCTGACCATTACGAATAGCATTGTCTCTGGCAATACTATTCCGAATAATCTGGGTGTCTCTAATGGTGGCGGTATTTACAGCAACGGGACGCTGAATATTATCAATAGTGCAATTGTTGATAACACAGCGCATTTTTTTGCTGGTGGTATTTTTGTGGCAAGCGGTGTTACCACGGTTACTAACAGTACTATTTCTGGAAATCGTTCGTCTAAGACTCCAGGTATTGACGTTGATAATGGTGCAACCGCGAACATCATTAATAGCACCATTACTCAAAATGGATTTACTGATTCAGGCGCTGGGATTAACAACTTCAACGGGATGATTAATATCAGCAACAGTATTGTTGTGGGCAACGGGCGGTTGAGCGGCAATAGCATTGTGGCTGGGTCAGATTGTTACGGTGGGTTTACGTCTGGTGGCTATAACGTTTTTGGCAGCAATGGAAATGCAAATGGGTGTACAACCACTAGTGCTACTGATGTCATTCTGGCGGGCGTAATTGACACGTTGTTCCAAACCAGCTTGGCAAACAACGGCGGCAGTACGCCAACACATGCCTTGGTATACGGCAGCGTCGCGGTTGATCTAATT
>JAHDBS010000551.1 GCA_020630225.1 Anaerolineales bacterium
ATGATTTTGAAATTAGCTTAGAGTTACCCAAGTGTCATCCTCGCGGAGGCGGGGATCCATACACACAGTCAGCACATGGTTTCCCGCCTGCGCGGGAATGACACTCCGAGTTGTCGTAAAAAATCCAGAAAACTTATTGAATGCTGTATTCAATTGTAAAAAGCGGTTACCTTAACGTGGAATATAGACTGTTCTGGACACGGCTCATCAAGCAAACGTAAAGCCTATATTGTTACAGAGCGAGTATACTCACGATTTAGTTTTCTTAAGTTTTAGATACGTATGTGTCTAGTATGAATATTTTCTATTCAATGTCTAAAGCGGGGAGTAGGAATAAGATTGAGTAATGCGAGGGAGTTTTACTTTCGGACAGAACGGTTTGCTTTTACCTGCTTGGCAAAGTTTGCAATTTCCTGAAAGCTGTTGCTGTTGCGAATAGCGTTGACTTTGGCATCACGCTGCGCACGGTCAATTTCAATTTTGAGCTGTTGTAGCTCTTGCTTATACGTTTCTTCACGCCGCTGGACTGCGCTTACTAAGGAATGGAACCCGCCTAAGGCTTCAGCAATGAATCGATCTTCGCTCGACATGCCTTCGATGGCGGACAATACACTGTCATAATTCCCTTCAGACACCTGCGCGCTCCACTGCATGGAGGCTTGAATATATCGTACTGAATATCGAAGCTTCTTGGTTAAGTCGTACGTAATAGTTTGCATCAACTCTGGATGATCTGTAGACACTTGCAAAAAGCTTGTTCGCTCTAACCGCAGCAATGTGGTTGGCCCAAGAACCGCTGCGCCGGTAGACCTTGGTTGTCCGTCAAGTAATGCCAATTCGCCAAAGGACTGCCCAACCTCAAATTTCTTCAAGGCCACGCGCTCACCGCCAATGTTAAGAAAAATCTCAACAGCGCCAGACTTCACAATATACAGCGCATCGCCTTTATCGCCCTGCGCAAACAATTCCCCCCCGACAGCGTAGTGCTCTTCCACTGTGGCATGGGCCAATGCTTGCAAGGTCGCAACGGGCAGATTGCTAAATAGAGAAACAGAACTTAGATCAAAGGTGGTCATCACGCGAAATATTGCTTTAGGTCGCGACCAACGTCTGCGCAATATGTTGATATTGTTGCGTCAGCATATGTGCAGGATATTTAGTTGAGAATAGCGTGCTGCTGCCAAGTGTCATCAACGCGTCAGTATGCGGCAGTAGCGCCGCAACCGGACAGTCATATGTTTGTTCCACTTGGGTCTTGATGGCCGCTGTATTGAAAGCACTGGGCAATTTGTTCACCACCAGCTGCATTTGAGCAATGTCTAAAGATCGGGCGACCTCAACTGTCACCGCCGTGCCTTCAAAGTCTTGCTGGTCCGGACGCAAAATCACCAGTAATTGGTCTGATACTGCAATGGAAAATAGCGTTTCCTCATTCAAGCCTGGATGAGTATCAATAAGTAAAATATCTAAGGACAGCTGCTCAACAAGCCGTTGATATCCTTCAAATAACCGATTGATGCTATAGCCTTCACGAAGAATTTCTACAATTTCATGGGCCTTAACACTTGATGGCACTAAGTACAAGCTGTTTGGGGAATGCCCAATACGAGCGCTGACATCAATAGCCGTTGCTTCAATTTCGCACTGTTCCCATAGGTAGTGATTCAGAGGCGTCTCAATTGCCTCGCCTTTGATGCCAAAGAGCACATGGACACCCGGAGATTGGATGTCTGTGTCAACAATGCAAACGCGCTTTCCGAGCTTCACAAGCTGCGCAGCAACATTCGCAGTCGTATTCGATTTTCCAGTTCCGCCACGGAAGGAATGCACTGAAATAATCTGGGCCATAATACTCACTATTGCGGCGCACGTAACAGCGCCACTAAAACAATTGGAGTATACAGATTGTTATGTTGTGCAGCGTTTAGGTCCTGTTTGTGGTCAGTATGAAAATTTCTTATCTCTTTTCGTAGGGACAGAAATTCGGCTTTGGCCCAATCTGAGGATGATTACGACAAATATCAGGTCGCACGCTGTAAATTGTGCAACGCCGCGTCGTTGGGTGGAGATACATGCAGTCTAAATTAGCCTTCCGCGCGAGGGTAAACACTTCGCGCTTGCCGTTGAAATGCTCAATAATCCCTTCTTTTTTCAGGCGCTTAGCAATTTGTTTCGCAGGATCTTCTGCTTCGAAGGCATCGACCACGCCCATTCGCACGAGGTCACTCAGCTTTGCCTCAACCGGCATCCGGCAACAATTTGCAATACAATCGTCACACAACCCTTTACGATATTTGGACCACGTGTTCAAATCTTCAATATTGACTAAAGTGACATTTGCTCTGCGCTTTTTAGACATAGCTAGATTTTAGTTGGAGAGCGCGCTGGTTGACTAGTGCGTTAGGCACTG
>JAHDBS010000552.1 GCA_020630225.1 Anaerolineales bacterium
CCAACGTTGCCAAGCGGTGGCATGCGCTCAACAACGCGGTCAAAGTTATCGACCAGACGATCCATGTCGTTTGGTTCAAGCGCACTGGTGAAGTCATCGGCAATGCCTTTCATGCCCCATGTTTTGCAGTCTTGTTCATAAATCCCGAGCAGCAAGCCATCGTGTTCTTGGCGGCAGTAGAAATCATCACCCGGATCACGGATCAGTGGCACGCGTTTCCCAAATTCTGCAATTTCAGGAATAGCAGTCGTAATGAGATATTGGTGCTCCATTGACATTACAGGATGTTCAACATCCATCATTGAGCCAACCTGATTGACGCGATAGCCAGTGGCGTTGACAATCTTTTCAGCCGTAATGTTGCCTTTAGGCGTTTCTACAATCCATTCGCCGTTTGGCTTTTGTTGCAGCCCAGTCACTGGCGTATACAGATACGCTTCTGCACCAAGTTTTTTCGCAGCATGCACTAAGCCACGGGTTTGATTACTCGGGTCAATGTCACCATCGACCGGATCCCAAAGACCCCCCATCAAGCCATCTGTATTGAGTAACGGGTGCCGCACAGCACATTCCGCCGCATCGATCACTTCAAAATCCACACCCATCCCTTTTGCCATGCCGACAAAATGATGGTATCCATCAAGGTCACTTTGCGTGTGCGCCAGCCGAATGCCACCATCATATTTGTGATAGCCCATCGGATATTCCGGATCATCGGTCAGTTCAGAGTAAAGCTGCGTGCTATATTGTTTCAAGCCGACCATCGTTTGAACGGTGCCAAACTGAGTCACCTGTGCAGCGGAGTGCCACGTTGTCCCTGAGGTCAGATCATCGCGCTCAAGCAAGACCACATCGGTCCAACCCATTTTGGCAAGGTGATAAAGCGTACTCGCGCCACCGATGCCACCACCGATAACAACAACGCGTGCATGTGTTTTCATATAAAAATGTCCTTTTGTAACTGCAAATTCAATCCTGACTTATCTGTTTAGAAATAGTTGTAAACACACCAACAGCAAGATGGAATCAGAAAGTGTCGACTTCGCGCAAATTATCCTAGAATCACAGAAACAACACAAGAAACAAGAAAAATATTCGCCGAATCTCCAAGTTTTCGAATTCTTTTTCGCTAATCTGGCTATTTATAAAACACCATCTATACAGTGGTAAATGTGAAATGAGATAATTTCAGAAAATCTTCACATTTAGAAAATAATTTATGACAACACTTGACTACATCAAAGATCGTGCGAAGGCGGCGCAAGCCCGCATTGTGCTGCCAGAAGGGGATGACCCTCGCCTTGTAGAAGCCGCAAATCGACTTTTGGCAGAGGGACTGGCACAGCCAATTCTGTTAGTAAGCGCGGACGCTGATCGCTCAGCTATTGCTGATGGCGTGACTGTCATTAATCCAGACACCTATGCTGAGATTGATGCGTATGCCGAATCGTTCTATCAACTCCGTAAACACAAAGGCATTTCGCTAGAAGATGCGCAAACGCACGTCCGCAATCCACTCGTCTTTGGCGCACTGATGTTGCGATTAGGTGATGCAGATGGGTGTGTCGCTGGGGCAGTCAATGCCACCTCAAACGTATTGCGGGCTGGCCTACAAGTGATCGGAATGGCCGAAGGCGTCAGCATTGCCAGCAGCACATTTTTGATGATTCTGCCCGATGGCCGCGCGATTACCTATGGTGACTGTGGCATGGTGCCGGATCCGAACGCCGAACAATTGGCGACTATTGCGGTGTCATCCGCGCATACCCATCGGCAATTGACGGGTGAAGATCCAGTTGTTGCGATGTTATCCTTCAGCACCAAAGGCAGTGCAAAAAGCCCATCGGTTGAGAAGGTGCAAGAAGCGACTGCGCTTGCGCAAGCCGCCGCACCAGAAATTGCCATCGATGGCGAATTGCAATTCGATGCCGCTTGGATTCCAGCCATCGGCCAGCGTAAAGCGCCCAGCTCACCAGTGCCAGGGAATGCGAACGTCTTCATTTTTCCAAATCTAGATGCAGGCAATATTGCGTACAAAATTACGGAAAGACTGGGGAATGCGCAGGCGTTGGGACCGTTGATCCAAGGGTTAGCCAAGCCAATGCACGACCTTTCAAGAGGCTGTTCTGCGGATGATGTTGTGGTGGTGAGTTGTATCGCGGCGGTGCAGGCGAGTGCGTAAGCCCCTTGGCGAAGAATTTATTAGCCGCGGACGAGCGCGGATTAACGCGGATTTTCTGTCTAGATACCGAATGTAACACTTTAGAGCTAAGTAGGCTGAGCTTGTCGAAGCTGGGTTGCGAATAATTGCACAGCCCGGCTAGCGGCAAGCCTTACCTGCGGACGAAAGACTCAGCCTACATAAAAAATTCGCGGTTATCTGGCGCTAATACTTCCGAAAATCTCAAA
>JAHDBS010000075.1:0-6367 GCA_020630225.1 Anaerolineales bacterium
CTAAATCTATCGCTCTGCTGTTAGCAGCGCGTAACTCGAGTTAAGTAATAAATTTCTTTTTGTGTCTGTGTTGAGCTGAAGTGGTTGTCTTGGGCAGCCCCGCTAGGGCTGTGTGACTTTGAAGTGGGTAAGCTTTGGGTCTAAATTGGACTGATTAGGCTGAACTTTAGTGGGTTGGGGATTGTATAATTTGCGTATGCCACTTTCTGCCGGATCAACATTAATCAATAAAAAATATACAGTTAACCAACACTTAGGTAGTGGCGGTTTTGCCGACGTGTACTTAGCCACGCATAATGACCTTGGCTATCAACGGGCTATTAAAGTGCTGAACCCAGCGAACGCCGGGCTAGGGACGCAAGACGCAGCGGAATGGGAACGGCGTTTTTTGCTAGAGGCCAAACTCGGTAACGCGATTGACAACCCGCACGTGGTGAAAGTCTTTGATTTTGAACGCGCTGATGATGAATTCTTCCTTGTCATGGAATATTGTTCCGGCGGATCACTGAAAGAGCGGTTGTATCCGGATGGTAGCCCGCAGCCGCTAAGCGAGGCTGACACCATCGTCTTAGCACAGCAGTTGTGCGCCGGGTTAGCTGCCATTCATACCAAGGGCGCAGTGCATCGGGACGTGAAGCCTTCAAATATTTTGTTTGCGGCAGATGGCACGGCTAAAATTGCCGACTTAGGCTTGGCGCAAGAGTCAATGGGGCAATCACAACCCTCTGGGTCTTTGGCGCTGGCGCATCCCGGCACGCCGGAGTATATGAGCCCGGAACAGGAGCAGACTACGGCCTACCTGACCGCCGCCAGCGATGCCTACAGCCTAGGCTGTGTGCTGTTTGAATGTCTGACAGGCAAGCTGTATAAAACCGTCAAAGGCGATGTGGTTAGCGATTTTGTCACGGTTTCCCCTGCGCTAGACAGCCTAATTGAACGCCTGCTAGAACCGCACGTTGCGCAACGCAAGGCTGATGATAGCGACTTTCATAAGCGGTTCAGAAAAATTGCATTTGTCATGGCAGCGCTGGACGACCTAAACACTGCTGAACAAGAACTCAAAAAAGCAGCGCTAGACGCAGAAAAGGCGCGTCAAGCAAAACTTGCCGCTGAAAAGGAAGCTGCCGCCCGCGCTGAACAACAAGCCCGTGAACAAGCAGAGCAAGCTAGACGTGCAGAAAAGCAACGCCAGCAGCGCGCAGCAGCGAAAAAAGCGGAGCAGGAACGGCTAGCACTGGCGGCTGAACAAGAGCGGCAGCGCAAAGCTGCGGTAGAAAAAGCAAGGCGTGCTAACCCGGCAGGCATTGAATGGGTAGACATCCCGGCGGGCGACTTCTTATACGGAGACAATAAAGAAACTCGCACCATTGAGCGCGCTTACAAAATTGGCAAGACACCTGTGACCAATGCGCAATACAAGAAATTCATAGATGCGCACCCGAAGCAGCCGGTGCCAGAGCATTGGGACAGCAACAAACGTACGTTTAGGACTGGGCATGCTAACAAGCCAGTTGTTTATGTCAGTTGGGAAGATGCACAGTTGTTTTGTAAATGGGCAAACTGCCGCTTGCCAAGTGAACTAGAGTGGAAAAAAGCAGCGCGCGGCACAGATGGACGTAAATACCCTTGGGGAAATGAACCTCCTAAAAAAGAGAAAAGTGGGTTATTTCGCACTCAGCAAGGCCATTGTAATTTTCACCGTGGGAGTGACTTCAAAAATGGGGATATTTTGACCAATGTCGGTTACTTTACCCCGAAAGGGGACAGTCCCTATGGCTGCCAAGACATAGCGGGTAATGTGTGGGACTGGTGTGAAGATTGGGTTGACAACCAGAAAAGATACCGCGTGCTGCGCGGCGGGTCGTGGCGCAACTATGAAACGCTCGTGCGCTGCGCCCGCCGGTCCCGCAGCACTCCGACTAGCAGGAGCGACTATGTCGGGTTTCGGGTCGCCCTCCTTCTGAATTTCTAAAGCGACTGTATATATTGCTTTGCAATAGAGCGCTTAACGGTGTGAGGACATTGCTCTGTCGGCGCGTAGCGCCGTGAAAAATTCAAGACGTTAGCGTTTTTTCATTTCAACTTTGCTTTTTGCCATATTGCCCACATTCACCACTACAGGCTCATCTGATGTGGGCAACTCTAACGTGACCTGACTCAAGGCCATATCACCCACGTTGATCACGGTCTCTGCGTAAGCAGATAGCTCCATTTGGTGGGTTACGCGCCAAGTTTCATTGGTGCCTTGTGCGCCAAAGTGCACTTCAATTTCAAGCGTGTTGTCAACTTTGGTTGGGTATAGGCCTGCTAGGAACATGCGCACGGTTGCGTCTCTTGGCATAACAACTGCTGGTTCATCTACAATTGGGCCGCGGATGGCTAACATATCGCCATTGATGAAGACTTTTAGCCCCACTGCGTCTGAATCGCCCGTATTACGGACTTCAATGTTGAGGCAACATCCGGTCTCCATTTTCATGCGTGGACGGCCTTTTTCTTCAATCTGTAAATACGGCAGTGCCCCCCATGTTAATGATTTCGCTTTGTAAGTTTCACTTAATTCTGGATGGCGTTGACGCTTGCTAACACAGCGATAGGCTTTCCGGTAGTATTCGGCTGCTAAGGCCGTGTAGGTCAAATTCTGCCGGGCGGCGTCCTCATAACATTCAGCAGCAATGCGATAGTGTTTGTAATATTCGAGTAGTTTTGCTGTTTTTTCGTAATGGTAGGCTGCTTTCCACATGTCCGCTGCGCGGTTGCGTAATGCTTCGCTCTGGTTAGGATCACGTTCATACTTGGCCTGCATCAGTAGCGCCGCGCCTTTGTCTAGCGCGGTGTCACTGTGTTGGGCGACCCATGCCCAGCTGGCGGCGGTTGGCAGCGCTGGCAATGCAAACAACGCCTGCGGCGGCTGGGCAACATGCGGATTGTGCTCATCGCGTAAATAGCCGCCAAACACGACCTGCGTGCCCATTAGCACGGGACTATGGCGATGATCTACCACCCAGCGCTGGTTGGGCGGGGCGTTGAATTTGGTTTGCCAGACCACGTCTAGCGTGGCTGGATCTAGCCCAAACGCGTTGCCGTGCGAATCGGCGGCGATGAGTAGGCCGTAGGCCAGTAGGGGCTGCGCCGTGATGCGGCCTGCGGTTTCAAACGCAGCGTCTATGCTGCGCGTGACAGGGTCTAGTTTGCGCAGCGTTTTGCCAAAGGCAAGGTAGGCGCTGTCGCCCACAAACACGGGGCCAAAGCGGTAATTGGCCTTGCCGTGTTCACGCAGATCTAGCTCCCACGGGTCAGTCGGCTGATTGAGGTCGAGACAGACGGCATCGATGTGACCGCGCGCATCTACAAACCACAGGCGCTGGTTGGCAACCGTCAGCGTGCCATGTAAGTGGGCTTCGCTTTCATACAGCACGGTTGGCGCAACATTATGGTAGTTCAGTGAGACCTTATACACGCGGCCTTCCCCTGGCTCATGCGAGAGCAGGTAGGCATAGCTGGCGGTGTCATCCAGCGCCATGCCGATCACGGCGGCGCGTTGGCTCACGTCGTCAGAAATGGTTGCCAGCGCCTTTGGAATGCCGCTTGCGCGGACAATGCGCCACAGCTTAATCTGCGTCCCAACCCGCGTTGGGAGATACAAATATTCGCCGCGAGCAATTGGTTTGCTTTTGGTGCCGCCATCTAACGTAGCGATGGGCGTCAACGCGTCTGCGCCGTAGGTGTAGTGATAAATCTGCGTCTCGCGCTCAGTGCCAAGTACGAACAGCACGCTGCCATCCAGCTCTTGCGAAAGCGCCTGAAACGGCAGCGGCAGCGCAATCCGCGTGACCTCTGCGGTCGGATTGCACCCATCGATGATGCTGAGTGCATCCGCATGCGCCACCAGCACAAACCCAAACGGCAGTGCAACGAGGTCTTCAATGGTGTCTGCAACCGGGGTTGGCGTGGCCGTCAACGTTGGGTCAGTTGGCCAAGACTGCAACTGCGGAATCGGTGCCTCACAATTGGGCGACTGACAGTTGATGCTGGCAATGGGCAGGCGTAATGCGCCACAGGCGCAGAAGGTGGAGATGGTGGTGCTCATTTCAGTCTATCTACAATTAGGCGGGCTCTTTATTTTGGGCTTTTTTCTTCCACTTCATAGTACCTTTGTTATCAGGGTCTAGTACCAATGCCCTGTCATAATCTTTGATTGCATCATCAAACTTGCCCAACTCGTGTTTGATGTAACCTCTCTCAAATAAAGCATCTGCGTCGTTCGGATCTAAGCGGATGGCGTTGTCGTAGTCTGAAATGGCAGCGTCGAGATTGCGAAGATTGTAATGTGCATTCCCGCGATTGAAGAAAGCAGGAGCGTCGTTCGGATCTAAGCGGATGGCGTTGTCGTAGTCTGAAATGGCAGCGTCGAGATTGCCAAGATCGGAATGTGCATTCCCGCGATTGAAGAAAGCTATTGCGTCCTTCAGATCTAAGCGGATGGCGATGTCGTAGTCTGAAATGGCAGCGTCAAGATTGCCAAGCTTGTAATGTGCAATCCCGCGATTTAAGAAAGCAGATGCACCTTGTGGATTCAAAATAATAGCTTGATCATAATTTGCAATTGCCGATTGATAGTCGCGTTGCACATAGGCTTTGTTTGCTGCCATGAAGGCTGTGTTTGCCTTTATTTGGTTTAGCGCAACAGTAATCTGCGGTTTTACAACACCAACAGACCGCCAGCGCTTTGTTTCGTCTTTATCATGCTGTTTGCGGATTGCAACTTCCGGCTCTAGTAATCTCGTAACAAGGGCGTCTAGTTCTGAGGAGACTTCACAATAGTCGCTTACTTCAGCGCCGGGACTGGTAGCATAACTTCGGCCAGTCAGACATTCAAACAGCACACAGCCTAAGCTATACAAATCGCTACTGTGCGTTAGATAGTGTTTTGACTGCGCCTGTTCGGGGCTCATGTAGGCCGGCGTGCCGGGGTGGGCTGCCGCCAGCGAGCCAGCGCGGATAGAGGTGCCTAGATCGGTTTGGGCTAAGCCGAGGTCTGCAATTTTGACGGTGCCATCGGCAGCAAACAAAATATTGGAGGGCTTCAAGTCACGGTGCACTGCGCCTTCAGCATGAATGGCGGCTAGGCCGTCACAGACTTGTAGCGCAAGTTCAAGCGTTTCTTCAATGCCTAACGGCACCCGCCGTTGGTCAAGCCCATTGGGGTGCAAACGGTCTTGCAAAGACCCGCCGCTGCAATATTCCATGACCAGAATCCAGTCATCGCCGTGCGGGTCAAAGTCGTGCACGTTGACCACATGCGGGTTGCTAATGAGGTTACCCAATAATGCTTCAACTTTGAAGCGGTTTTGCCATTTTTGAAGATCGACCGACCCCAAGCCTTCTGCGATGGGGTTCAACACTTTGATTGCAAATTGCTGCTCAAAGATAGTGTGCGTTGCTAAATATACATCGGCAAAGCCACCACTACCTAAGTGCTGATTGATGGTGTATTTATTATTGGCAAGCGTTGAACCGTTAGGAAGAGGCATGACTTAATTATGGGCATGCGAACAGAAATGACAAGGGTAAAGTTAATGGATTGCCAAGGTTAGTCAAACATTACATCAACTTTTAGCTGTTCACGCAAAACTTCTGTATTCATGTGTCGCGCGCCCCTCACAATTGTGTTCAGGAGCGGGCTGCTGGACGGCTGAGCATGTTGAATGTTGAACTAAGGCGGCATGCGAACGGCTAGGCAACCCTAACTAGCTAACTGCTTCCGTCATGCCTAGAAATAGAGTCATCCCGCGCTAGTCTTGAATACTGCAGACTATTCTTCTGGCACCAAGTCATCGAATAAATCGTTGAGGTAGTGCCATGCTGCGGTGAGGCGCGTCTTAATCTCCTCTACGTTTACGTCTGGCACAGTGATCTCAGGCAGCGTGACTTCAGGCAAGTTATCCATTTCGTTTTCATATTTCCATGGTGTTTCGGGGTTAGGTGCCCAACTTGGTAGCGTCTGCTGCGCCATAACGGGCTGAGTCAGTAGGAAAAGAGAAAAGAACGTGAAAAACAAGAAAATACGGCGCATGTAAAAACCTCAAGTGTTGGACACCCCAGAGAGGCGGCTGGCGTGTCCAGTAATTTCAACAAGCGTAAGCGGACGGCGGGGCACGTGGAGGATGCTCCGAACAAAATCGGAATTGTGCTACGCGCTGTGTTTTGGGGCATACCCACTAACCAACTATCCAACCAACAAACTAGCCAACTCACTCCCGCTACTCTCCCGTATAATTGTGACCATCGTCAGCCAGAACAACTATGAACCAGAACACCCTCTTAAACGGCAAATACAAAATAGAACGCGAGTTGGGCCAAGGCG
>JAHDBS010000075.1:6467-15139 GCA_020630225.1 Anaerolineales bacterium
CAGAACACCCTCTTAAACGGCAAATACAAAATAGAACGCGAGTTGGGCCAAGGCGCATTTGGAACGGTGTATTTGGTCACGCATACGGGGCTAAAGCAGCAGTTTGCATTGAAAGTGCTATCGGCGGACCCGGCGGTGGAAGGCGCGAGCTTTGCGCAGCAGGCAGCGGGGCGTTTTCAGCTAGAAGCGCGCCTAGGCGCAATGATTGATAACCCCAACGTGGTGCGGATTTACGACTTCGAAGCGGCCACCGATCACACGTTTTACTTGCGCATGGAATATTGCGCTGGCGCGACATTACAGATCAAGCTAGAACACGAAAAGCGCCTTAGCGTGGCGGCCACGGTGAAGCTGGCACAAGACCTATGTGCAGGCCTCGCCGCCATTCATGCCACCGACAGCGTGCACCGCGACCTAAAGCCCAGCAACATTTTCTTTGATGAAAACGGCATGGCAAAGATTGGCGATTTAGGATTGGTGCAAACGCCATTGCGCATGTCAACGGACCGTTCTAAGGGGTCATTGGCACCGAAGCATCCGGGTACGCCGGAATATATGAGTCCAGAGCAGGAATTTAAAACGGCCACTTTGCGGCCAAACAGTGACCTTTACAGTCTAGGGTGTGTGCTGTTTGAGTGCCTAACAGGCAAAGTTTACAAACTGAATAAGGGCGCTAGCGCCAGTGACCATAATGACAATGTGCCAGATTGGCTAGACGCCCTGATTGAACGTTTACTAGAAGAAACGGTTGCCCGCAAAAAACGCGATGACGCGGATGAAACCAAGCGCTTCCGTAATGTGGGCTTGGTGCAAGCCGTATTGCCAGAGGTGGAAATTACGCTGCCGGAAACAAAAGCCGAACGCGCAGCGGAAATGGAAGACTTGCGCGCCGTAGCGGCGCGGGAACGCGCGTTGCGGGAACAGGCAGAGCGAGAAAAAGCAGCCTTAGAAAAGGCGAATGCAGCGAACCAGCGCCAAGCTGCGGCAGATGTTGAAGCAGAACGACAACGGTTAGTCACCTTAGAGGCTGAAAAAGCGGCAGCAGAAAAACAAGCCAAAGAACAAGCGCGGCAATTAGAGAAATATAAACAGCGCGCAGCGGCGAATAAAAAAGCAGACGCAGACCGCCAAGCCCAAGACGCCGAACGCCAGCGTAAGATTGCGCGGGAGGAAGCAGCGCAAGCAGAAAAGCGCCAACGCCGGGTCGCTGCGCAAAAAATAACGGCTTACCGACCAAAGCCAATTGTTAAGGCGAACCCGGCCGGCATTGACTGGATTGAAATTCCCGCTGGAGACTTCTTGTATGGTGACAACAAAGAAACGCGTACCATTGAGAACGCTTACAAAATTGGCAAAACGCCGGTTACTAACGCGCAGTACAAAACATTTATAGACGCGCACCCTCAGCAACCGGTGCCAACGCATTGGGACAGTAAAACGCGTACGTTCAGGCGAGGCCATGCCCAGAAACCAGTGGTGTATATCAGTTGGGAAGATGCGCAGTTGTTTTGTAAGTGGGCGAAATGCCGTCTGCCAAGCGAGTTAGAGTGGGAAAAAGCGGCACGCGGGACAGATGGACGAGAGTATCCGTGGGGAGCGGCGGCGCCCACGGATAAGCACTGTAATTTCAGCCGTGGGTTTGACTTCAAAGCTGGGCATATTTTGACCAATGTTGGTGACTTTAGCCCGAAAGGCGACAGCCCTTATGGCTGCCAAGATATGGCGGGCAATGTTTGGGAATGGTGTAAAGATTGGTATGACGACGAGAAAAAGTATCGCTTGCTGCGCGGCGGGTCGTGGATCAACGATGGAGCGCTCGTGCGCTGCGCCTACCGGGACTACTGCACTCCAACAAGCAGGGTCAACGATGTCGGGTTTCGGGTCGCCCTCCTTCTGAATTTCTAAAGCGACTGTAGCGATCGTAATTTACTAGATCGCTGGCCGGTGTGAGTACATTGCTCTGTCGGCGCGCAGCGCCGTGAAATTGTGTAAAACTGACGGGATGTGCGCAAGTGCCAAATAGATTGTGCGCTTTTTGGGCTACCGCATTTAAAGGCAAGGCCAGCGTAGCGTGTTATTCAGAATTCAGGTTAGGTATTAAAGAACCGCATAAACAGCAGCCACAATCCACCGCCAAACACAATAATCCACAGGCTTACTTTTAGTAACCACAACAGAAAAGAGATCAGCAGCTTGGCCGTGATTTTTATGAGGATGCCGCTAACCCAAGCGGAACAAAGTGCCATGGCAAGCAATGTGGGTAGGCTAACCGCTGCTTGAAAGTTTTGGATGACGTACACAAATGCGCCCGTTGCACCCAACCAGCCCAAAAGCGTGGCCAACTGTGCGATACGCGCGCCTTTTTTAGCGGGACGTTTGCGGGTAACGCGCGGCGTTACGTGACGGTCTGTAATGGTGAGCGGCCAAGTTTGTTCAGGCATAATAAATCCGTTGGGGCTGGCGGTCTGCACATTGTGGCAAACCGATAAGGCGTGCCCTTAGGATAGTTGCGGCAGTGCTGGCGCGGGGCGCTTTCAGAAGAAAGCCGGATTTGGGACTGGGGCTGCGTCTAAACGGATTAAGTCTGTTTGTTGTGTGGTTTAGAGTGTAGGTTAGGGTGTTTGCGTTGAAGGCTCAAGATTCGCAATGGAAGCCATTGAATAAATAATTTTGCGCTAGCGAATTAGCGTTAGAGGATGATAAACAATCTGTAACAGTCTCTCTACCGGACACTTTCTAACCAGTGCGACAGGGTGAGGAATAATTAATTGCTAAACGGTTAACTATTATTGATTAATGAATCCGTATCTGGTTGATGATCTGAAAATGCAGTGTTTCTACGTACTATGGACGCTATCATTAACAATTAACCGTTATCAATTTAGCCACTAATTATCTTTTTTTCTGTACCTCCTCTGTCTATAACATTGAATTTACCTAATACAATAGCAACTACAAATCGTTTCGTTAGAACTGTCCGGTAGCGAGGTAACAGAAAGCATCTCCTGTTGACGCTGAAAACGCACTAGTTGATTACGATGTTCTTATGGTATTTGGAGTTTAAGGGGGCTGGGATAAGGAACAGAACGGGATGGAATTTGGGGTAGTAATATAAGTAAAGCCCTTAGAAGGTGATGGTAAAAATTATGGTTGGACTACAAACCATTTCTTAAATAGAAGATTCTTGGGTGCAATCGGCTTCCATTTCATCTAGAGCAGCGTTGACAATTTCGCTACTTTCAGACCCTTTTGGAAAAAATAAACTCTAATTCTTCTAATGTGAGCTTTTTAATTAGCATTTTACGGCTTCAGTATTTTGATTGATGTAGCCTTGTTCGGCAATGTTATCCAGCAAAACAGCATATACACCACCTTGAATGAGTGCTGCTACAACCAGTGCAAATTGATCGTAAGCAACTATTCGGTTTTCGCCCACAAGCACGGTATCAGTTTCATAATTTGTGTTGGCTGTTTCACACTAATAACTAGCCACTTGTTC
This sequence comes from Anaerolineales bacterium, assembly GCA_020630225.1. GTDB lineage: Bacteria > Chloroflexota > Anaerolineae > Anaerolineales > UBA6668 > JAHDIM01. The sequence goes on from JAHDBS010000075.1 coordinate 9,967, forward strand.
TAAAAATGAAGTGTCGATGGTTGGAGCATAGTCCTCTAGCCTTGTGTCGAATTGGCCTTGTGCAATGAAAAAGTCAGTAAGGCCCTTCATAAATTCTTGAACAGTGCCACCGAGCCAATCTTCTGACAATTGGGCTTCTGCATTTGGAAAGCTGAAGTGAGCCAATATAGCATTTGAGACTTCGACATCCATACCAGCTGCTTCAGCAATTGTGGCCTGCATTGCTTCTGAATCGCTTGCATACATGCTGTTTGCATTTTCAGTGATTTGCAAGAATGTGGTCACCATTTCCGGATGGTTGGTTGCAAAATCTTCAGCAACAGAGATTACATCGAATACTTTGATGCCAATTTCTTCCCTTTCAGCGCCAGTCATTAGACTGTCGCCATTCTCTTTCATCCGACCCAAAGCGCTACCCCAACCACAAGCCATTGCAACATCGCCACGTTCAAGGGCTGCAGCGCCGTCAACAGGCGACAAGTCAACCAGTTCAAGCTTTGCAACGTCTACACCAAGGTGTTCCATTTCACGGAGCATATTGTAGTGAGAAACGGTACCAATTGGTACTGCAATTTTTTCACTATGCAGGTCTGTCACGTTGACTAGGCCAATACCAGCGCTTGTTCTAACAACACAGTTGTCACTTTCAGGGTATGAAACAGCAATACCTACAGTTTTTAAAGGCAAACCTGAGGCCACAGCATTTACAAATGGCACGAAGCCTTGTGAGTAGGCAATTTGAACATCACCAGAAGCCATAGCTGCAGCCATGGCAGTACCAGAGTTAAAGCTAACCCAGTCTACATCCACACCCATGGCCTCGTCATAGAGTTTTTCCAATTGTGCAAATTGGTTTGGAGTTGGCCATTCCAAGAAATAGGCAACGGTAATTTTTTCTAATTTAGGATTAGATTTGGTTATCGTTTCTTCAACTTCTTGTGTCTTTGCAATAGCAGTCGCAGAGAAATCTGTCGATGATTCGGTAGTTGCTGTCGGTGATGCACTTACGACAGGACTCGCTTCATTTCTTGGCCAGAATAGTGTCAGTAGACACACTGCTAGCAATAAGCCAATGCCTGCTAAGGCCCATTTGGCGAAATTGGGAATGCCAGTGCTTTGTGTTGCAGCCTTTTTATCTGACAGTGGGCCTGATACAGGTGACGACTGTTCGCGCTCAGCGGATATCTTTGATTTCTCGACAGACGGGGGCTCTTGCTGAGGACTTGTATTGTGTACAGTCTGTGGCGCTTTGACAACAGGTGTGTCTGGTGACGTGTCTGCTGTGGCCGAAGGCAAAACAGCCTCTGAAACTTGTGGTGTTGGACTAGAGCGAGTAGTGGGCGATGCAATCGAGAAGCTGTTGACGAGTTGCAAACAATTGTTATGCCGATTTTCTGGGTTACGATCTAGCCCTTGTTCAAGGGCAGCATACACTGCGGCAGGGAATTGGGCTTCGTCCAATTCTGGTCCATCAATAACATGCCGAGTCATAATGTCAGCTGGACTTTCACCGCTGAACAAAACTTCACCCGTCAACATTTCGCTCACAATACAAGCCAAACTGTACTGGTCTGTTTCAGGAGTAACTGGCTTATTGCGCCACACTTCTGGAGCCATGTAACTTGGCGACCCAATCATGCCTCCGGAAGAACTGAGCGTCATGCTATTTGTGCTATTGAGCGCTTTTGCAAAGCCAAAATCTGCCAGCTTTGCATTGCCAGCGGTGTCAAATAAGACGTTAGATGGCTTCAGGTCACGATGAATAATTTTCTCAGGCAAGTTATGACTGTAATCGAGAGCGGCTGCAACTTGGCCAGTAATGTCAATTGCCCGGTCTAGCGCTAACTTACCTTCTTGTTCAATTAGCGACTTGAGCGACCCGCCGCCCATATATTCCATCACTAAATACAAGCGCCCACCTGCTTCGCCAAAGTCCATTACACGGACAATATTTGGATGATCTAATTTGGCAGCAGTTTTTGCTTCGCGTTGGAAGCGTTCACGGACAGTAGGGTCTGCCAACAAGGCGGCATGCAATACCTTAACTGCACGCGTGACTTCAAGAACAGTGTCCGTTGCGCGGTACACGGTTCCGAAGCCCCCTTCGCCAAGTTTTTCGTGCAATTGATATTTGTTGAGTTGCATTTCTAAAGCAGATTTTTAGGCCTATAGTGTTAGCAATAGTTGAATTATACTCGATTAGACGTGTCCAATACGGTGCGTACAGCGGTTAACAATTAATGACTAAATTGATAATTGCTGCATGGTTAATAGGAGCGTACCGTACAGCTAGCGCACTGACAAAGATGGCTCACTACTCTGGCCACTAACAATCAATCGTTATCTCCATTTACAAACTTCACCAGTCCCATATCGCCCTTGATTCGCACGCTCGGGGTGGCCCCGTCTACTTTTAAGATCCCAACATCGCCATCGACTCGGATTTGGCCGGGCGGTGGGGCGCTGATGGTGTAGTCGACGTGGATGCTGGTGCGGGTGGGCTTGCCGCCGCAGTAGTAGTTCAATAAGAGCGTTAGTTGGCTGGTGCCTTGCTTGGCCGGAACAATGTTGTCAAACACTAAGACTTCGGCGTGTTCGCTGGGAAATGCCGCCAGCGTGTTCATGACCGCAGTCTGGATATCGCCAGTGAGCGAGACCTCAACGCGTTCGGCTTTGCCACGCCCCACATTGTGCAGTTGGAACTGGAACGCGGCAGCATCGCCATGTTCTACGTAGGGCGCATTCAACGGCTCGATGAGAAACGCTGGTAACCCCGCTTGCTTGCCCGCCCGCTTGGCGTGTTGGGCTTGCTTGGTTTTTTGGCCATCTTCGCCAAAGTGATGGCTGGCTTGGTCATGATAGATTCCGGCCAGCATGCGGTTGTTGGTTTCAATATCTTCGGCGGCTAAGACGTACGCCAGCGCGGCCTGATTGCTGTACCCCAACGCTTTGGCAAGGCGGGCGGCCAAGACAAAATCCTTTTCTGCTTTGCAGCGGGCGTAGGCAGGTGAGAACTTGCTGGCAAGAATGTACGCATGGCGCGCCGAGGTGGACTCGCCGCAGCCAGCTAAAAACTCTGCGGCCCATTCCCATTTTTGCTGATGCCACGGAAGCACATGCAGCCGGGCGTCTGCGGTGGTGCAAAAGATGGTGCCTTCGGCGGTGACCACTGGCCCAGCGCTGATATTAGCGGGTGGCGACCACAGCCAGTGGACGCTGTCTGAAGCCACAGACTGGCACACAATGGCGTGCTTGCTGTCTGGGGTTTGGGTTTGCTTACTGCGATAGATGAGCAAGCCGTTCCAATAGACCAGCTCGCGAATCCATGTGACGTGGTTGGGCGTGGCCTGTTGCGTGAGCGCGTTGCTGGTTAAGTTCAGGCAATAGATGGCGTTATGTTTTCCAGCAATAAAGACGGTGTCGCGTTTGTTGCTGGTGATGGTTTCTGGCTTGAACGGCAGTTTATGAACTGTGCTTTCTAAGCGCTGATTGACCAGTTCTAGCACAACCAGCTTGTTGCGATCCATAGCGAGCACGATGCGACCGTTGACCCACAGCGGGGGAATATCAAGTCGGGTTTGCGGTTTGAACGTGACCGGTTCGCCAATGGCGTCACCGTAGAGTGTTGCTAACGTCGCCTGCCGAGTGGTGATGAGCAAAAGGCGGTTATCTAGCGGCACTAGCCGTGTAAGCTTGGTAACGGGTTGCCAGATGGGCTGAGCGGCCAAGTTGTCTTTTGGAACGCGATAGTAGCCGCTGTTGCAGAGCAGGTACAGTGTGTCTGGGCTGTCTACAATCTGGTTGATTTGGTGTTCAGTTTCAAATGAGACTGGGGCGTTGGCGGTGCGTGGCCAAGCATAGGCATGCTGCGTTTGGCCAGGGATGTAGGCGTGCGATTGGCCTAGCGTCAAATATCGCCGGAGAGGCGCTGGCGCGGTGGCTAAGGTGGCGGTAGTTCCGGGCGCTTGCGCATTCAATTGCAGCAGTTCACCCGACTTTGGCGCAACCAACACCAACTGGTCTTGCTGTAACTGAATGCGTTTGACGTGGCTATTCACTGGCAATGGCCGCGACCAATTCTCCATATGTTCTGGGTTTGGGCGACGTGTGCCGCAGTCTGTACAGACATGTTGGGCACTGCCGATGTATGCTTGACAGTTCTGGCAAAATAGTTGAAAGCGCATGATTAGGGAGTAAAGAGAACCGCGCGAAGCGCTAGCGATAGAGTAGAGAGATAGAGACAGAGGTCTGCTGCTATGTAGGTATCATCTGCCAATTCTGCTTTGAGTGCCTTCGTGGATTCTTACTTCGAATTTTAGCGTTGATTGATCTAAAACGCACGGTCTAAAATTTTTGAAAAATTGCGCAATATTGCGTAAACTATCCCTATGCCACTCAAACTAAAGACCCGCTTACAACAACGCTATGAAGTCAAACGTAAATTAGGCCAAGGCAACTTTGCCAATGTTTGGCTGGCGCGTGATTTGCAGCTGAATCGGGATGTTGCAATTAAGGAATTACGGCCAGACCGCGTGAAGGATGGGGGGCTACGGCTGCGGCGTGAGGCCGAGTGCCAAGCCGCGGTAAAGCATGAAAACATTGTGACGGTTTATGACGTTATCGATGTGGCCCGGAAGACTGCTTCAAATGCGCTGGTTTCTGAACTTTACGTCGTGATGGAGTATGTAGACGGCGAGTCGCTGGCAGACGTGCTCAGGCAGCAGGGGGCGTTGGCGGCTGAGTCCGCCCGTGATTATACGTTGCAACTGCTGGCTGCTTTGCAGGCCGTGCATGATAGTCCACTTGAAATTGTGCACCGCGATATCAAGCCCAGTAATTTGCTGCTGACCAAAGGCGGCACCTTGAAATTGGCCGACTTTGGCATTGCCCAAATTGAGCGGGACCTAACCCTGAGCAGCAGTAACGATAATTTTCGCCAACCGGGTACGCCGCGCTACATGAGCCCAGAGCAAAGCCGCCACGAAACGCCGCTGTATGCCTGCAGTGATTTGTATGCCGCCGGCTGTGTGCTGTTTGAACTGCTAACGGGCAAGGCATACCATAAAGCCCCACCCGCGCGGCGGGCAACGCAATTAGACACAGTCGCGGTGCATTGGCAGCCAAGCCTAAAAGCGGCCCTGACAGTAGACAGCGAGGCGCGGGTACAGGACGC
>JAHDBS010000553.1 GCA_020630225.1 Anaerolineales bacterium
AATGTGCGGATGTCAACCATTATCGGCTTTGCTGGTGGTGGTGGGATTGGCTTCCTCGTCAATCAGAACATGAACTTGCTCAAGTATCGGCAGGCATCTGTTCAGATGATCATGATTGCGATTGTGGTGATTATTCTGGACTTTGTCAGTGCGCGCTTGCGCGAACGGTTCGTGTAACTTGGACTATTCATTGCATTAGGAGAGTGGGATATGACAATTGAGTCTTCTCATCAAAATAATGACACGCTGCTAGAGCGCATTCTTAATCCAATTACCAATGGGTTGACTGGAATTCTGGATGTGATCTTCGGCAACTTACAGAAACTTATTGGGCCGACAAACATGGCTTACGTGTTTGTCCTTCCGAACTTGTTGATCTTTGGGGTCTTCATTTTGTTCCCCATGCTGCTGAACTTTTGGTATGCCTTCACTGGTGGCGTCGAGTTTCAGCCGCAAAACCGACCGTTTGTTGGGATGCGAAACTTTCAACAGTTATTTGAATGTGAAAGCTTCTTAGATCCGAATTCTTGTCGGGAAGATATTTTCTGGCGTGGTGCGTATAACACGGCTGGCTATGTGATTGTGCAGGTTGTATTACTTGTTGCTATTTCCCTGATAACGGCTGTCATCCTGAATCGTGATCTGCGTGGCCGAGGTTTTTTCCGCAGTGTTTTCTTCTATCCCGTGCTGCTCTCACCGATTGTTGTCGCGCTAATTTGGAAATGGATTCTGCAAGAAAACGGTTTGTTCAATGGCATGCTCACTGGGATGGGATTTGATCGTATTCCGTTTTTGACGAATGCTACTTGGGCAAGATTTTGGGTCGTTATTATGAGCGTCTGGGCCTATATGGGCTTTTACACGCTCATCCTATTAGCAGGCCTACAAGCTATTCCTGCCCAACTTTATGAGGCGGCGCAGATTGATGGGGCAACAGATTGGCAACAATTCCGTCGCATTACTATTCCGCTACTCAGGCCCACGCTACTGGTCGTGATGGTGCTCGCGCTTATTCGGGCCGTGCAAGTCTTTGATATTATTTTCGCCTTTACCCGTGGTGGGCCAGGGACCGCAACACTTTCGCTTGTACAGTACATTTACGAAATTGGTTTTGCCAGCCCCTCACGGCGCTTTGGGATTGCCTCAACTGCATCCATTGTCATGGCATTGGTTTTGGTTATTGCAACGCTCATTCAATTGCGCATCAATCGCAATGCAGATGCAGCATAGGAGAGGTATATGACTACAGCTGGAAAATTCCTAACAAATACACGCGGCGGTAAAAGCCTGCATATTACAGACATCCTGTCATATTTGTATCTCACCCTTGGGACCATTATTATGTTTGGCCCAGTGCTTTGGCTGGTCATGAGTTCTTTCAAGACGTCAGGAGAGCTTTCAAAATTCCCGCCACGCTTCTTACCTTATCGACAAGAAACCGTTGAATTAGAAGGGTTTGATGAACCGTTAGATGTCTACCAAGTCACTCTGGAAGATGGAACGGTTAAGAACTTGGTCCAAACTAAGCGCGTTGGTTTGATTGCAAACATGATCGATCCTGCAAATCCAGACGAAATTTTCAAAATTCCAATTGAAGATCGGGTCGCGCTTGAGTCGGTAAGCTTCAATCTTGATAACTATCGCGAGGGGATTTCAAGCTTCAACTTTGCTCGCTATTTGCGCAACAGTGTCATTGTGACTGTGTTGGGGACGGTGCTGACGTTGATTGTGAATAGTATGGCAGCCTTTGCGCTGAGCAAATATAAATTTACCGGGCGTGACTTTATGTTTGTCCTAATGATCAGCGCGTTGATGGTACCGCTATCTGTGATTTTGGTGCCGGTGTATTTGGTTATGCAGCAAGCAAACTTGTTGAATACGTTATCAGGCCTGATTATTCCGGCGGCTGCAACGCCAACAGGTGTATTTTTGTTACGCCAATATATGCTCACTATTCCAGACGAATTGTTAGACGCAGCTCGGATTGATGGCGCAAGCGAGTGGCGGATCTATCAGCAAATCATTATGCCGCTTTCTCGTCCAGCGTTGGCGGTTCTCACAATTTTCTCTGTCATGTGGCGTTGGAATGACTTCTTGTGGCCATTCCTAATTCTTAGTCGGAATGAATTGTTTACGTTGCAGGTCGGCTTGCAAGCCTTCCAAAGTGACCTAACCATTCAGTGGGATTTGATTTTGGCCATGACGGTATTGACCCTCTTGCCAATCACGATTGTGTTTGCCTTCTTGCAAAAGTACATCACGACCGGGATTGCTACGACTGGGTTAAAGTAGTTCGAATCAATCCATTTACGATAAAAAAAGCCGGAAACGTTATGTTTTCGGCTTTTTTCGTTAATTCAGCACAAATTCTAGATTAGCTTGAGTTCTGGATAACAC
>JAHDBS010000076.1 GCA_020630225.1 Anaerolineales bacterium
CGATTTTTTTGGCACGGTCAGAGGCTATGCCCCGTTATGTAGGGGATTGAAACAAAATACACACCGTAAACGAAATATAGACTGATTACCTCGTCAGAGGCTATGCCCCGTTATGTAGGGGATTGAAACTTATTGGAATTGATAGAAAAAACAGAGCCATTCCAATCAATGTCAGAGGCTATGCCCCGTTATGTAGGGGATTGAAACAGTGTTGTGTAACTCCAATTGGATTCTGCTCACAATAGTGTCAGAGGCTATGCCCCGTTATGTAGGGGATTGACACCACACCCGATAAGTTACTATGTAATTGGTCAATATAGTCAGAGGCTATGCCCCGTTATGTAGGGGATTGAAACTGTCCGGTTAGGTTGCCAGATATTCGGTAATGTCCGTCAGAGGCTATGCCCCGTTATGTAGGGGATTGAAACCTGATATGTTCGGCTACTGTTCACCTGTATTTGTTTTCTTCGTCAGAGGCTATGCCCCGTTATGTAGGGGATTGAAACGTTTACCGCAAGATCGGTTTTTGCATGTATGTAAAATGGTCAGAGGCTATGCCCCGTTATGTAGGGGATTGAAACGAAATCTATAAACTACTCAACAAAGTTGAGTGTTTAGTCAGAGGCTATGCCCCGTTATGTAGGGGATTGAAACTCAAGTAGGCATAATTTGTTCATATGATCTATTGAGTCAGAGGCTATGCCCCGTTATGTAGGGGATTGAAACTGCTTGTGCAATTGCAGTTTGTGTCCCCTGAATCATGTCAGAGGCTATGCCCCGTTATGTAGGGGATTGAAACAAAGAAAAAGCCCGCAGACTCATCATCTGTGGGCTTTTTTATGTATGGAGAGAGACTGTATCTTGAGGTTAGAATGCATATTTTCGTGCTGCCTCGCGGAGCGTGTCTAGATTGATAATCTCCACAATTTCATAAGATCGCGTAAATGCGTTATCGATTGGCCGGAGCCGGATAATTGCAGGGAAATGTCCCCTCCGTCCGTGCAACTCTGCGAGAATTATATTTGCAGCAACGCTGTGCCCTGGGGGGCTGTCAACGGATGCGAAAAATTGAGGACAATCAATTTAGGCGTCGTCATGTTTACGAGTTTCGAAAGAATACAACACCGGATAGAGCTCACCTGTAGGACGTGCATCGGCTCCGTAATCTGTGCCAATGAACTGGATGTCGCGCCGTTCATCTAGACAGGCAAGAAACATTCCCAGCGTCATCGAGCGTGGGCAGCCGGTAAAATCTGCTGCGATTTGTGCGGCGCCCAAGCCATATTGATTTTGCGCGTGTCTAAAAATGCGTTCGACGACGTCTTTGGTTTCCGTCGCTACTGATAGGTCATTTCCCATGCTAATGACATGATCTTCGTAATAGAATTTTGCACTTACATCTTCGCGTTCAGTATAATATTGGGCGACTAAGCTAGCAAACGGGTAGGAGCCTGAATTTTGATTGTTCGCCTCAGTCGAAACGAGCCAAACATGTTCTAGCGTGCTCTTGTGTGCATCGATAGCTGCCAGCAATGGCTTTAGGTTGGATTCAGCGAGATCTAGCGTTGCATGATCACCTTTGTTGGCTAACTGTGCTCCGATTTCTTGCGCGTAGTTTTCAAATAGCGCGTTCTTGGGACGCGGTCGATACAATGACACAAATGCAACCAAGCCGCGCTTGCTGTGCCGCTTTTGCTGTGGTGGTGATTTAAGCGAGTGCGGTGCCCCAAGGATGGCCTCCACATTGGTCAATCGATTTTGCCAGACAATGAACGCACCGATGACGAAGAGACCCGCAGCAATTAAGAGCGTTTGCTGCTTTACAGTCCAGTTTTCCAGGACTGCACCAGTGACATTTTCGCCAATTGCCCCAACAATGAAGGAGGCAAAGACGAGGATGTAGGTGATGCTAGTGCGAAGGGTTGGTTGCATTTAGATTTTCATTCCTATCGGAGAAAAATCCTTACTGTAAGAAACAGGATAGTTTTTATAATCAAAACGCAGAATATTTTCGTTAGTGATTGAGTGAGAATATCGAGCTGTTTCAGTTACACTGCTAAGACGCAGAAGTTGCCATCTTGAGTCTCCTTTTAAGGTGGCAACATTTTTGTGCGAAATAATATCGAATCCCGGTGTGGATTCAATTACAAAGTGTTGATCAGTGATAATAAAACGATCATGATGTAAGTCGTCTCTAACTAAGCATAATCCAAATTTTGCGTCAGAATACTTAGTTTTGAATCGCTCGAAAAGATTGTCAATGTCTTGATTCGATAAATGGTTTGGTTGCTCTGAAATAATCTGAATACTTAAGCCAGGTCTGGTCTGTAGTAATATGTCTAGACTGCATAAAAAGTCCATCTTTTCATCATGATTTTCTCTTGTAATGAAATATCTATCTATGACAACAATTTTCTTTACATATCTAAGTAAAGGTCTTGCAATTAACTGTGAAAATTTATGTGAACTGTCTATATTCCCATCCGCTCTTCTTGCTGAGTATAGCGATTTTTTACTCATGGCTTTATCACCTTCATCTATGTACCATTCGGCCCATGTATGTAACGCTAGGACATTTGGAGGTATTTTCTCTGACTCCTGCTGTAAATCAACGAAGCAGCGAATTCCAAGTAGCTTAGCATCAACTAGCTCTAAAGGATAATCTCTTAAACACGCATTTTCAGCTGAATAATTCCATGAATTTAATTCTTGAATGCGCTTCAGTTGATCTAATTTGCTGAGCAGGTGCAAGATATTCGTTTTTTTTACTCCTGACGGTTGTCTGCGTATGTACTTCAATAAGCGTTTTTTTCCCCTGCTTGGGACTACTAATAAAGCATTGAGTGTGAGCATCTTACTTAAGAATTTTTCAAATTTGTGTAACTGCAAATCAAAATCTTGTTCAATACAAGATGCTGTGCCTATGTAAAATAACATCAGAATAAATCCTCGAAACGCTCTTCAAAAAAGCCGCCGGGCCAATATTGTGAGAATTCGCCATCGCTGGTTATGTCCAGTTGACTAATTTGTGAACTACCTAGAGAGGTTCTTTCGACTACAAAGAATCTGACTTGATCAAAATTGCTGGCCTTTGTAGAAAGCCCTATGCAGCGTCTTACAAAGTACTCGCTGTGAGTTTCTACAATCGTGATTGAGTTACTCTTACTTGCTTCAAACATTATGGATGCCAAATCAAGCTGTGATTTAGCGTCTAAATGTAGTTCTGGATCTTCAATAAGGGATACCTTGGCTTGGTTAGGTTCGGAATACAAAAGCTCCGCCACCACTGGGATCGCTTGCGAGATACCATACCCAACGTCTACAAGATTTTTGCTACTTTCATTTTGAGGCTCGTAAATCACAATTGAAGCAATTTCATTTGTCTGTAAAGGTGCAGCTTTTTGGACTTCAACTTTATCAATATTGTGAAAAACTCGCGCTATATTCCCTCCTAAAGTGTCTGCCCAAGCAGTTTCAGGCTGCTGTAAATACATACAAAATGCGCGGTACCCTTCTGACCAAAGACTTGTCAAGAATTGTTGATCCAAATAGTATCCGCGTTGCGCTGGAGGACGATTTGAAGGTAAAAAATTTATGCTCTCAGAAAAAGTTTCTAACGTATTACGCACTTGTTCTGAAAGCGTTACGATTAGTCCTTGACTTGACTGTTCCTCAGATGACAACTCTGTACTAGGACTATCTCGTAACACAAAATCCGTATCTGGAAATTCGTTTACGCGAAGTATGTATAAAAATGCTTTGTCTTGATGAACAGCTAATGTTGACGCAATTCTTTTGAGCTCTTCAAGTGAAGAGGATTTGTGTTCAAGGGAATCTCCGTGGGTGGGATTGGTACCTTCTCTAATTTCGCTAGGATATATTTCAGATTGAAATAATGTATCCTTCGTTTTTTCAGTCACTGAAGAAAGCGTATAACTTGAGAGGATGACTGCAGGTGTTTTGTCATTTTTAGAGAGTTTTTGACTGAAACGAAGAAGTAATTCAACTGTTAGATTGTTTTTACCTTCGAAGTCATACAATTTTTCTCCTAGCCAAGAAATTATTTGCTCGTCTGTTTCATTGTCTTCTTGAGGAGAGAATTTGAAACCCATTTCGATTGAGTCAGAAGTATTGGGCCAGTATTTGTGTGTCCTTTTTAAGTCCCCTCCATCCCAAAGAACATTAAAAAAATCTAATAGGTCGAGGCTTCGTGATTGAAATGTAAATGGAGTTTGGGGTTCTGAGCCTATTGGTTGCGTGTTGTGTGACTGCAAGCTCTCATTCAATAATCTTAAAGCCCGAATAATGGAACTCTTTCCAGCTGAGTTTTTGCCATACAAAAACGTTAGCGGTGCAAATTCTAGCCAACCTGTATTTTCAAACGCTAAAAAGTTCTTTAGTCGAATTGCAGTGATTTTCATTAGATTTCTAAATTACCTTTAAGTTGATACCTTCTAGATATTCTCCATTTGAATTCAGTAGTTCAAATTCGACTTTTTGACCAACGCTCAACTCACTAGGATCACTAATGAAGTTGTTGACATGAATCAACACATTCTCATCCTTTGCGCTTTCTCTTACCAACCAAAAACTACCAGTTGCACCGAGTTCTTTTTCAACTACTAAGCCGGTCAAAATATTTTCGTTTTTTGGGCGTTCTTGTAATTTTGGTCTAACTACAGAAATAGTTGGACTAAGGTAGGCTTGGGGTTCGCCCAGCACTGGTCTCAATTTATATTCATTCGTTTTTCCTCTACGTGCGTTCGGATCAAGTCTTTCAATCTCAAGATAACGAGTATCGGTTTTACTAGGCCCCGGCCAACTTAGCATTGTTAGTAAGTCTTTTATGCGCGGATGATCTGAAAGGCGCTTATGGAGCAAAGATAAATGCCCATTACTCTCAAGCACCCATTTTTCAAAAGCTGTCATGTAAGCGCTAGAGTCGAACTTAGCGACTGCGCCGCTGGCCCAATCATTTTGATTAAAAACAGAGCTATATCTGTCTTTTACAGTCGTCAGTTTTACATCGCTTTCTATTGCAATTGCACCTAATCCAAGAGGTTTCCCCATTCCAATCTTGAGCCGATAATTTTCGTCCGAAGCGATATTGAGAAGCCAAACAATTGCACCCAATTCGTGTGGTTTTAATTGGGTGAATCGAATTTTGAAGGAAAATGTCTTGTTTGCCGTAATTGGCCTGATTTTTGTATAGACATTTTCTTTGCTTTTGTCATAGCGTTCTACTTGGATGTCTTTCGTCGTAACATTGCCTTTGTGCCAGAAGAGTTTTGTTCCCCTTAGTACAGCTTTTCGCGGCGAAGTTCCATAATCTGCGAGCGCAATTTGCGTCTTGGCGCGGCCATCTCTGGTTTTGCCAATAACTTGTGCATTCGGGGCAGGCTGGGTTAGGTAGTGTTGATAACACGTTGGCTTTGGCGTGCTCAATACCTTAGGCGTGATGTCACGCCCATTATTTAGGTAGATGTCTGTCTGATTAGGAGCAAGAGTTGCTTGCCCAAAAGATACTCTGCCTGAATATTGTTTTCCTTTATCTTTTGTAAACCCAAATATTGCGTCGGCTAAATCTAAGGCTTCACTCTCTTTGACTGACTTAGGAATGTAGTCTGACGGTGCTAATGGATATGGAATGCGGAAATTACGGGTGTGACCCCAAAAGAGTTGAACTTGAGCATTGTTGTCCAACACAAAGAAGATCGGATGTCCGTCTTGCAAGACGCCTTTAGGCCCGACAATTTTTTCAGGGCCATTTGATAGATCTTCCCGATAGATATTAACGAGTGCGTCTGGTATCCGTAGTTTTTTGCTGGCGATTTTTTCAAACACGACAGCTTCTGTTTTTTTGCCATGCATGCGCCCGCTTTTGCAAAGCACAACAGGGTGATAGCCTTGTTGCGGATTCGGACTCCAGCGCTGAACATCTGAGTATTCAATGGAAACGTGCCTTACATTCTTTTCACTTGCACGGTCAGTTTTTACATACAAATCCGTTCGGTTTGAAAACCTGTTGATTTGAGAATCAATCTTTATGCGTGCCCATGTTGCGCCACCAATTTCTTTGGCTGGATTAATGGCCCATTTGTCATTACCAAGCGCCTTAATATACCCCCCGCGTATTTTAGGAACGAATGTATTTCGCTCGATCTCATCCATTAGCGCTTCGCGATACCGCTTGCCAACACTCGTCTGATCCCCAACCGCGCGATACATCAACTGTTTGGTTTGATCCGTCGTGAACTTACTAAAACTAATAATCTCAACAAGGCTGCGGAACATGCCACGGAGGGAACTACCGGGGATCACTGGGTTGCCATCGTCACCAACGTAGAAGAAGGCGGACATGTCTTTGCTTTCCAAGCCGCTTTGTTTTTGTTCAGGCGTGAGACCGGCGCGAATGTAAATTGGTGAAGCCGTGGTTAAGGTGCAGTGAATTTCTCCGCTGAGCGTGTCTGGGTTAGCCTTGCTGCGGTCAGGAATTGCGCGAGCATCAATAGCCGCCTTTGCATTTGAGGTCTCGCTAGCTTTGGCAACCCCTTCTGGAAGACGCACAAAGTTATAGGGTGCTTTAGAAAGACGGTCATCATCTATTTGAGTGGCGTGTTGCGGGAGTGTGGTCATTTGGATTTACTCTTATCAACTTCTGCTAGATTCTGTTCGTAAAATACATTCACAAGGCGATGCATGCCAATAGTGCCAACGCCGGTTGCCTCGTCATACACAACATAATTCCGGCGGCGTATGTAAGCGTGAAAGGTTTTGTCATCGAGCGCTGTCTCGTTAATTTCTATCGGAATGAGTTGAGCAGCAACTTGCTTGCGGTCGTTCCATGTCTGTGTGAAATTACCAACTTGTGCGACAACGGTATCTGCGGCAAGCATCATGTTTTCATCAATATGCGTGTCTGACGCTAAATCACCATCTGCGCATAAGATTGCCTTCCAGTTGTCTAGTTCATCGCGAAAGAGATGCACTTGGTCTGTATCTCCGAAAACGAAGGCTTCCATCAATGTTGCTTCTCGTAATTCCGGTGAAACCGGATCATCAATCTGATCGGCCTTCTCTGCATCTAGTGCTGTTTGCAGGCTGCTGTCAACATGCTGTCCCCAAATGACGCCATCAAAGGCATAGGCCAACAAGAACTTTCGGTTGGCAGTACATTGCGTTCGCAGCCAGTCAATGACATCGCCTTCAATGGGCAATTGTGTGGTTGTATAGGATTTAGCCATTTTGACCATCTCCAAGTTGTTTTACTAAAGCTGCACCATATTTATTGAGGTTGGCGGCAGCGTCAGGTTGCGAAAATTGCAGTTGATTGCTGTCTGTTGCAGTAATTTTGAATGATGGTTCTTTGTTAATCGTGATCTGTGCAGATTTGCCAATCAGAAAACCACGCCCAACGCCTTGTCCACCACCAACGGCTAGCGTGCCAGTCCAAAAGTCTTTGAGAAGTTGCAATAGCATGCCGACTTGGGCTTGAAACATCGGGTCATCTGACTTGGTACGCAGCGTCCATTTCATTTCTATTTCCGAATTAGGCGTTGCAAAGACCGGCTGCTCGTCAAACAGTGCGGTATCGGCTGCGCCGCCAGTGAAGCGATCAATGCGAACGCGGGTTTGTACAATCGGTTGGACGCCGGTCAACTCTGCTTCAGATACAATCAGGTGGCTGGCTTTTCCAACATCGCCAGGAGTGATTTTTTCAGAGCCAAACATGCTGGAGACCAATTCTTTAGTGTGGTCTTCATTGTCGTCATTAAGAATATTCGCAATTCGCGTTGCCCGATGGCGCATCACGCCTGCAATACTGCTGCCGGGCACGACATAAATAGTTTCCCCAGCTGTGTTCTTCGTCATAAGTTGGACAACATCAGGGGCATTGTGGCCTTTTCCGAAACCAGAGCGTACAAGCAAGCTACCATCGATGTTGAACGTGGCGGAAATGTGTACAGCTTGGCGATTGTCGTCTAAGTTATCCGGAGAAATGTCGCTAAAACACTCTGCGATGAGTTTGGGATCTGCAATTGCGTCTGATGCCCAAATTGGAGCGGGCGTATGACGCAGCCACGCGAGCAAGCCTTGCTTAGTGTTGAGGTCAAAGCCTGTGACTTGCCAGCCTGCCACCATGCATTCGCCAAACCCGCGTTGGGTGCGCGCACCAAATCTGATTTCGCCTTTCTCAAGCCCTTGCAGTGTGCGTAGCAATGCAGTTTTTAATTCGTTATTGTCAGTATCTTGTGAAATATTGAGCTCGAACCGCAGTCCAAACTGTGCCCCAGCGGCTAAGACCTGCATGTCAAACTTGGCTTTATCGCTAGCAGTTTGGGTGTTACCGTCAATTTTGACGCTGTCACGCAGTTCAAGCGTCGCGTCAGAGTCAGACAGCAGATGTGCATCGAAGGTGGTCAGCGGGCTTTGCTTGCCATGTTCATCGCCTTTGTGACCGCCAAATAAAGCGTTCATGACAAACAAGCGATCTTCCTGTCCATTATCTTCTTTACGACTGTCTTTTTCTCCGCCCATGAAGTAACCGCGCTCAAGTTCGGTCAGGTAATTGCGGAGCGCACCGGCAATGGTGGTGCCGGGAATGTACGGCTTGCCAGAACGGAGATCCATGACCGGCTGCATGTCTGCAACAGTGCCAACAGTGCCGTCCATGAGTAAGGTTGGCGCGGTTGTGGTTAAGACGCCTTGAATAACAATGCGCTGCGTAATTGAACGTTGCAGCTTACGCTCACGGGGTGTATCTGCATTTGTGTTGTTAGTCATTAGATACCTCCGCCGTTTTTGCCTGTTTTGTGCATTGGTAAAGTAATTGATCTATAAGTGCAATTTGTAGCCGTTTTTGGTCTGCTGCTGACAGTGGATGGGTGTAATGAGTTGTTACCTTTAGGTCCGGGATCTCTACAACAAGGCGTTTGTTATTTGCTACTGCTCTAAGCGCTTGACCAGAAATAATATGACCGATTAAGTCACCAAGCTGGCTTGGTTTACTTTCAAGACGGGTGGCCTGTAAGATTTTCCAACCACGTTTGTTCTCCTTGCGCTCTCTTTGGAAAAAGTCATTGAGTAGTGTCAATTGTATGTCAGGCGTATTACTCTGCGTAACATCACGAATCGCAGCACGCCAACGATTAAGTTGCGCATTGCTGGTTTTGACCTTTGTTGTTGACGGGAGAATTTTTGTAACCGTATTGCGAATGACATGGTTCACTTTTTCTTTCAAAAGCTGATCCAGCAAAAATTGCACATCAGGGTCATTTACGATTGATTCATCTAACCCTATATCAGGCGGCGGAGTTGAATTAGTTTCAGTGATTTCAACCTGTATCGGCTGTTGCTCAAGTGAAGCAAATGCAATGCGTCCAAACCCTTCAGTACGCTGACCACCGAGGCCCTGCTTTTCAAGCGTAAGTAAGTCTTTCCATTGCAATGGGCAAGCTTCTGTGAAGTGCAACACAAACACAGAGCCAGCCTTAATTGCCGGAATTTGCGGTGTAGGCATTGACCACTTCCGATTGAATTGGCTCAGAACCGTGGTTTTAGTAAAAGCAACTGGACCTGACCAGCGTGAGCGGCTGAGTTCCAAATGCGTTTCATCAAGTCCAAGGGTTGCCATAAGTGCCGGAATTGGTGAGTTGGTGTACATCCCTTGCGAATTGCGTAAGATGAGGTCAGACAGCGCAGTAAATTGAACAAGGCCACGTACTGGAAAATCTTCAAATTCAATAGGATCTTCTTCGTCTTCATCATATGGATCTTCAATATCTGGCAAGCTAAACAACACATCGGCTTCGCGCCAGTTATATGGCAATGGCTTTGGTTCAGAGAGTTGCACCTGGCCATATCCAGCAGAGCGAGATTTTCCGAGTTGCCAGTGGTCAGTGTTTGATAACAGCTCTTGCAGAAATGCCACTTCGGTTTCGTTGCCAAGGATGACAGCTTCAAAAGACTCGCCCTTGGGGAGTGACTCATATCGATAGACTGCACCTGCGCCCCGCGTTGCGCGGCCCCATTCAGCATCCCGCTGCGTATGCACGTGGAGGTTCAATACTGGCTGCGGTGTTGTTGATAGGCTGCCTTGACTAAACGCAACACCGTAATGTTGTAAAGACCTATAGCTGTCTCCACTTTCAATTGCCTCAACGACAGCGTTGCTTCCACTTAAGTGCGCATTGGCGACAAAATCGAGTGCATCTCCGTTAGGGTCAGACTTCTTAACTTTCAATGAGTTTGGTACAGGCAAGGTGCGCTGGCTGTCAGCACTAAAAGGATAAGCGTTTAGGAACCTAACTTGTTTGCTAAAGAACAGTGCGTGTAAGTGTCCGGTTGCGGCGTCATTATCGGCAGGCTGTTTTCGGAGAAAGGCATTAATCAGCATGCCTCTAATAACGCTGCCAGGAATGTAATCTAGCGTACTGGCACTGTTTGGGTCACCTGCCAAATTACCAATGAGCACCGGTTCTAAGAGGGTGATTTGAAATTTGAATCCTGTCATCCTAATAGCTCCGTTTCAAAACTGTTTAGTTTATTTTGCGTAACATCGTTACCATCAACAGTTAGAGCCACTGAAATCCATCCCCAGCCACGATTCCGATTAAGTCCTAAATGGCGCACATTTGCGGCGACTGCTGCCAGCCACATCAGTTGCTCTTCTCTCGCGCTGCCTTGCGCATCAACCCCAAATAAATCTGCAGTTAGTATTTGGTCACGAATGATCACACGCGTGTTGCGTAATGAGTGCTGCTCGGGACCACCGTCAGGCGCAATAGACGTTTGAGCGCGAATGCCAGTCAGTGCAGCTAATAACTCTAGCGGTTGAAAGCGCTCTTCAAAAGGTTTTAGATTTCCCTTTTCTTCATATAGCGCTTGCTCGAACTGGTATTTTGCAAACTGCATTACTGCGGGAGACAGCGTTGCATTACCAATGCTGAGCTGACCATGGGCATTGCGTTGGGCACCTGGCTCGCCAAAGAGATCGTTATGTAATGTTGCAAACTCAGCATGCTTAGGATGTTGCATTTCACTTAGGTTGAAGAGCAGAGCGTTACTCGCTTCCACGAGCAGCCCTTTCAAAGTGCGGCCACGTAGGTAGGGCAATCCGTATTGATCATGTTCAATTTCAGTATCAACAACGCCCGGCAAGCCACCACCGCTGCCGGGTGTGCTGTCACTTAGCAGTTGGATTGAAAGCGAAACAGTGGTCATGCTGCCACCTCCGTTAGGTCTAGATGATGATCCATAAGCTCTAGGGCATCAAAGTAAATGCAACGCGAACTGGCAAACCCTGAAGTCTCCACATCGGCTTTGTCACCAGCTAAATAGTCATAAGGGAGCGGTAGTGAAAGATGGTGTTGCTGTAGGAATTGCTCGCTAGCGGCTTTCCCTTTTCGAAAGAGGTTCGGTAGTTGCTTTAACTTATTGCGGGCTTGCTGCTGGTCATCGGCAAAAATCTGCGCCTTTAGCATTGCAATCAATTCTCTATAGCCTGCTTGCCAATACTTGCCCTCTTCGGCTTCTTTGGTAGTGTTATTTTGTAAATACATGGGGCGCATTAGCAGGCTCTTATTTGCATATTGCGTTTGGCGAATGGTTTCTAACTCACCTGCCAATCCACTAGGGGCAAAGTGCCAGTCTAGCGTAGCCACTTCACGTGAAAGTTTCTTTGCATTTTTTGCCAAGGCTTCAGCCATTTCATAGGCGCGAATAAATGGATAATGCATTTTTACAATTGAAACACCAACCGCGGCCGTGATGCTTTCGCAATTCGGCACTATTTCAGATAGGCCTTGATTGACATGTTTTTCAAACGCTTCGATAAATGCAACGCCAAGCGTAATGCCAAGCGTGCCATTGGTCAGAAATGTTACGTCATCGCCACCATAAATAAGCGGACGAAATGGGATTAGCACGTCGCCATCTTTTCGAGTTTCTAATTTCAGAACATCCTTAACAAACCATTCAGTTTTGCCATTTGTATCTTTGGGCTGAATGTTAGAAAGTAGTAAGTTGAGCGTATCTTGCAGGGCAGCTTTGCCAGCTTCATTGACATGCTTTGATAGTTTTTCGAAACGCGTACGATAGGAATCGTTATTCAGCGTTAGCGTATTGAGAGTCTTGAAAAGTTGACCCATATTGTTGCCATCGGCATGGACAACGGCGACATAACTTTCCTGGTCAAATTGACGGGCTAGGTCATCAATCTGTGCTGGAAGTTGTTCTTTCTTGGTCAGAAAGCGTGTATAGCTAGGGTGATTTGCTAATAGTGATTCCGCAATGTCTTTCGATAAACGGCCTCGACTAGCGTCACGCGCAACTATTTTTGTAATGGTTTGCATTGAAACAGGACGGGCTGGCTCGTTACTCGCTTGGTCGCCAATTTTTAGGTCTACATTGTTATGCGTGCCGCTGTCCATACGGTGCGCAGCCAAACCGGTTGATGCACAAACATCGGTCACGCCTAAGCTGAGGCCATAGGTCGAAAAGGCAGGAAGGGCCTGCTTTTGAGCGGCTAGCTTCCGAATAACGGCATTGCGGACATCCGCTAGTTTTTCAGTTTCCCAGTCAAATGCTTGATGGGCTATAGCAATATTTAGCCCAGGCGCTTCAGACAAGACGCGAAAGCTATACCGCCGTGCAAAAGCTTTCGCGTCTGCCATGCTAGTGAAAATGAGAGCTGCATTTCCACCACCGGTGTACCAAATGTCTGTCTCTGCGGGGATACTTTCTCGTACCCAAGTTTTGGTCGCAGCGTAGACAAGTTGCGACGCACCAATATTTTCTTGTAGGCGATTGCTGCCAAAAATATAGTCTTGCGTGCCGGTTGTATCCAGCATTGTTAATACATGTTTCATAGGCTAATGAATCGTGTTCAGCCAACTCAATAAGTGTTGGTCAAGTTGTGGTAAGTGTTGCGGGCCAAATACTTTTATATTGTTTGTGGTGGTTGCAAAGTCTTTTTGTAAGGCATCTACGTCTCTGCAAAAAGTGACAACGCAAAAATACGCATGGTCGCCCCCAAATTGGCGAACCCTTGTGGTCGCTTCAAACAGTTTCTGCTTTGCAATACTTTTCTTGTCTGCCATGCTGCTAGACAAAAATATTAGATGATGCGTTTTGGTTGCAGCTGCATCAATTTCTGCAAGGGCTTGACCTGATTTTCGTAGCACGATTGATGTGTCAATGGCGTGTAAATTGGCGGCCTCAGAAATTTCAGCGAGTTTTTGCTCGACATAATCTTCTAGCCAATAGCCTTTGGTCAGCCAATGGACTGGCGAAATTGGCGCAGTCGGTTGAGACAGGACATCTAACTGTTCGTTTAGATCAGTAGTATCTGTAACGTCTGAAATTATTTGATTTAAACCTGAGAACGTGTGTGAAATCTCAGTATATAAAGACACTATGGGCGTCTGTTTGCGCCGTGCATTTGATAAAGTTTTGCTCCACGCTTTGAAATTGCTGGGCTCAAGTAACCAACCTGCCAAGAAGTTAGTAATCGGCGTTAGTGAAGTTAGTTCTGCGCGTTTATTCCCGAGAACTATTGTTGTCGCTTCATCGCTATGCAGTTCTACAAATTCTTCAACTTCCAGCGTTGTCTCTAAGTGTCCTGCTTGAAATGCAGTTGGATAGTTTTCAATCAGAATTTCATCGCTGGCAGCATCTAAGTATGAATAGATTGGCGCAGGTAACCCTTTGGGCAATGCACTGTCCACTGCCCGATGACTATGAATTGCCATCATGGCCGTACCACCTGTATAGTTCAGGCCAACCTGGCCACTTTTAATTTCTAGCAGATAGGGCGTGATGCTATTTCGAATGTCTACTGCATCTGTTGGTTTGTCTATATGAATGTAAAGTGGTTTCTTTAGGTCTGCAATACGTTGACGCAACACTTGTGTCAATCGCCGCGCATATGCATCTGACTTCTCTGTCACTACCCAGTAAATTTGCCCACTCTCTTTTAATAGGCGACGCGCAGCAACCCAAGCCGGAATGGGGTTCAGCCCAACCAAGATAAATAAATGATCACTTCTTAAGTGTTCTGGTATTTCATTCGACATAAACAGTTTGTCCCATGCCCCAGCCGGTTTTTCGCCCAGTGCCGCAGAAAAATGAAAAGCGTGCAAGCAGCAATATTTTTGCTTGCAATGCTGCTAAGTCGGCACGAAATTTTGGCATGACATCTGCTTCAGGTAAGAATGCGAATGTCACTTCGCCAACAAATCCCATGGCATAAGTCTCTTTGTTTTTGCGGCCTTCTCGAAACGTTAACTTTGCAGTGCCAATTTGGGCTTGCTGCACGACCATACTTGTTGCGGCAAATAAGCCGGCGCCAAAGCCCATCCGCTGCTGTGCATAGGTTTCCCAGCGGCGTTGATAACTGTAAAACATGAGATGTGGTACCGGCATCGGGAAATCGCTTTTGGCATTTCCAAAGCTGGTGGGTGAGTTGAAGATTAATGTAAAAGTCTTCTTTTCTTGCTGAGAAGCATCCCAATTTTCCTGAAGCAAGGCTTCGCCCGGCAACTGCACTGCAAAGGCATGCTCTTCAGGGCTTGATGCAATTTGTACAATTTGTAGCGGGACATAATCTAGAAAAACAGATTGCTGCTGGGTCAACACTCCAACAAACAATGCTGATGTATCGGCATCAAAGGTTGTTATTCTGAACCAGTAATGGCTTCCTTTCTCTAAATGAGTTGCTGGGTGGTCGGCCTGCATCAATGTTGAAATGGTGTAAGGCCGTTCAAAAGACCCTGCATGCAGCAGGCCACCTCGTTCTACATCTAAAATGCGAATTTGCTTTAGCAGCCAACCGCGTAATTCGTAGCCAACAAAGTCAGGGATTCTGGCAGACTTCTGCGCTTCCAAAATGATGACTAGAGATTGCAACATAATTTTTGTCGGGCGGATTTACCCTACGTGCGTGTGAAATATCCTTTGTTTACTCCTAAGGAAGGAGTATAGAACTAGGGAGAACCGTATGCAAGCGCAATCCTAACCAAAATAAAAATTCCTT